>NZ_JBICXG010000031.1:0-88374 GCF_043200175.1 Streptomyces sp. NPDC048462 | reverse complement strand
CATCTGCCCACCCCAAACACAACGTCGGCCTGACCCACCAACGAGATGGATCAGGCCGACGTCACGACGAAGGGGCATTCGCCAACAGCATCCGCGTGGTGCGGACCGGCCCCTTCGAGGTGTTCTAGTACACCGGCTTCTCGGGCTCGATCTGGTTGACCCAGCCGATCACGCCGCCGCCGACGTGCACCGCGTCGGCGAAGCCCGCCGACTTGAGGACCGCGAGGACCTCGGCGCTGCGCACACCGGTCTTGCAGTTCAGGACGATGCGCTTGTCCTGCGGGAGGTCCTGGAGGGCGGTGCCCATCAGGAACTCGTTCTTCGGGATCAGCTTGGCACCGGGGATCGCGACGATCTCGAACTCGTTCGGCTCGCGGACGTCGATCAGCTCGATCTTCTCGTCCGCGTCCATCCACTCCTTGAGCTGCTTGGGAGTGATCGTGGAGCCGAGCGCCGCCTCCTGGGCCTCCTCGGACACGACGCCGCAGAAGGCCTCGTAGTCGATGAGCTCGGTGACGGTCGGGTTCTCGCCGCAGACCGCGCAGTCGGGGTCCTTGCGGACCTTGACCTGCCGGTACTGCATCTCCAGCGCGTCGTAGATCATCAGCCGGCCGACGAGCGGGTCGCCGATGCCGGCGAGCAGCTTGATGGCCTCGTTGACCTGGATGGAGCCGATGGACGCGCAGAGCACGCCCAGCACGCCGCCCTCGGCGCAGGAGGGAACCATGCCGGGGGGCGGCGGCTCCGGGTAGAGGCAGCGGTAGCAGGGACCGTGCTCCGACCAGAAGACGGACGCCTGGCCGTCGAACCGGTAGATGGAGCCCCAGACGTACGGCTTGTTCAGCAGCACCGCGGCGTCGTTGACGAGATAGCGGGTGGCGAAGTTGTCCGTGCCGTCCACGATCAGGTCGTACTGGGCGAAGATCTCCATCACGTTCTCGGCTTCGAGCCGTTCCTCGTGAAGGATCACGTTCACCAGGGGGTTGATCCCCTGCACGCTCTCCTTGGCCGACACGGCCTTGGACTTGCCGATGTCGGCCTGGCTGTGGATGATCTGCCGCTGCAGGTTCGACTCGTCGACCTCGTCGAACTCCACGATGCCGAGCGTTCCGACACCGGCGGCGGCCAGGTACATCAGGGCCGGCGAGCCGAGACCGCCGGCGCCCACACAGAGCACCTTCGCGTTCTTCAGCCGCTTCTGCCCGTCCATCCCGACATCCGGGATGATCAGGTGGCGGGAGTACCTGCGGACCTCGTCGACGGTGAGCTCAGCAGCTGGCTCGACCAGGGGTGGCAGCGACACAGGAACCTCAACAATGCAGGTGGTCGGTTTCTACGTACTTCGACTACGTACGGTTGTTCTTGCCGTAACACTGCCACGCCCCCTCTCATTCCGAGATACCGGGTCCGATCCGCGAGACGATTTCGTCCCAGTACCTGGGCAGCGTCGCGAATGGATCGGTTTGTCCGTGCCTGTTTCCGGGATCCGTCTCACCGCTGCGATCCGTGAAGAAGATCGTTCCGGCGCCCTGCCAGCGCGCGATCCGCATCGCCTCCTCCAGGTGGCTGCGCGGGACGCCGTGGACGAAGTGCGCGAACCGGCCGGGCGGATAGGCGGCGGTCCACTCCGCCACCTGCGACCAGCGGTAGTCGGTCCACGGGCCCCGGAAGGTGACGAGCTGGTCGGCGGCCTCCGCGTAGCCGGGGTACGGGTGGGTGTCGTGCCCGAGCACGAGGTGACCGCCGCCCCGCACGCCGTCGCTGTCCGCCAGGAACGCGGCGAGGGTGCTGGTGAGCCGGCGGACCGCCGGGAGGCCGGGGCGGTCGGCCGGGCACCGGTCGAGGTAGAAGCCGTCGACGCGGTACCAGTCCAGGAAGGACCGGGCGTCGGTGACCAGCTCGTCGAAGGGCCGGTTGCCGAAGGCCAGGTCGAGCCGGCCGAGCAGCCGCCCGGCCGACGCACGCACGGAGTCCAGCGCCTCCTCGCCGTGCACGGCCCGTTCGCGGGCGTTGCGCAGCCGGCCCGCGGCCTCCAGACAGTGCGGGTCGGGACGGGTGCCGGGGCCGTTGTCGATGTCGAGGACGGCCCAGTGCAGCGGGGTGCCGGGGCGCGCCAGCTCGGCCCATTCGACGGGTGCGAGCAGCGGGTGCGCGTAGCCGGGGACGCCGAAGCCGAGCTGCTGAGCCCCGCTGGTCCGGCGGGCCGTGCCGGTGCTGGTCAGATACGGCACGCCGCCTCCATCCAGATGTCCGCGAGGGACTCCTCCAGATTGATCCGGGGGCGCCAGCCGAGCCGGTCCCTGGCAGTGCGCACATCGGCCTGCTGCCAGGCGCCGCAGCCGTCCGGATAGGGCGAGGGGGTGGCCGAGAGGTGTTCCATGACCGATTCGGCCGAGGTGCGGGGGGCGCCGATGGGCAGCCGGGCGGGCGGGGTGTCCAGCTCGTGGAGCGCGCCGGCGTATCCGGCGACCTTGGCGAGCACGGCGGCGGCGTCACGGAGGCGCACGGCCCGGCCGGTGCCGATGTTGACGACGCCCTGGGCGGCGGAGAGCGAGGCGGCGTGCACGGCGCGCGCGACGTCGCGCACATCGACGAAGTCGCGCTGCACGCCGAGGCCGCTGAGCTTGAGCTCGCCGTCACCGGACTGCATGGCGCGGCGCATCGCCTCCGCGAGCCGGCCGAGCGGGGAGCCGGCCGGGGTGCCGGGGCCGACCGGCGAGAAGACCCGCAGCACCACCGCGTCGAGGCCGGAGCCGAGGACGAGTTCGGTGGCGGCGAGCTTGCTGACCCCGTACGGGCCGCCGGGGCGCGGGATGGCGTCCTCGGCGGTGGACGAGCCGGGCTGCGAGGGCCCGTACTCGGAGGAGCAGCCGACCTGGACGAGCCGGGCGGTGCAGCCGCTGCGCCGCATCGCCTCGCAGACGGTGGCGACGGCGACGGTGTTGTGGCGGGTCAGGTCGCGCGCCCCGCCCCGGGTGGCGCCCGCGCAGTTGACGACGACTCCGGGGTGGACGGCGTCCAGGAAGCGGGTGAGGGCTCCCGGGCTGCCGCTGGCGAGGTCGAACCGTACGTCGGCGTCGTCTCCTCGGCCGAGCGCCGTGAGGTGTACGGCCGGGTCGGCGAGCAGCCGGTCGGCGACGAACCGGCCGAGGAATCCGTTGGCTCCGAGCAGCAGCACCCTCATCGTGCGCCCCCTGGGTGCCGACGGCGGGCTGCCGGTGCGAGGTATTGGGGGGTCATGTCCGGTGTCTCCTTGAGGCAGTTGCGTACGGTGCGGGACGGGACCCGCGGCGTCGGCTCCGCGGGGGTCTGTGGTGCGTCATGGCGCGCGTCAGTCGGCGGTGTGGGCGGATGCTCGGGAGAGCGCGACGGTGGCGGTGGTCAGCAGCCCGAGCGCGGCCGCGCCGCAGGCCACGGCGGGTACGGCTCCGGCGCCCGCCGCCGCGACGAGGGCGTCGACGGGCCGGGCGACGGGGTGGAGGCCGGGCAGCCGTCCGGCCAGGACCAGGGCGGGTGCGGCGGCCTCGACGGCGCAGGCGGCGGCGAGTCCGGTGGCGGCGGGTCCGGGGAAGCCGTGGACGGTGAGGAGCCGGGCCAGCAGGAGCAGCACCCCGAGACCGGCCGCCCCGACGGGGGCGCCGCCGCCGGTCCCGAGGCCCGCCAGGTAGAGGAGGCCGGTGACGACGCAGAGGAAGAACGCGACGGCGCCGAACAGCAGGGGGCGCACGCCTGCCGCGAACTCTTCCAGCGCGCGGCTGCCGTTGAGTTTGTGGTGTGCGTGCACGGAGAAGAGGTGCGCGCACCAGGCGGCCGGGGCGACCGCGACGGCGAGCCCGAGCAGCGGGGCCGGGGTGATCGCCCAGGGGCCTTCGGGGCCGCCGCTGAGCACCTGGTGGAGCAGGGCCTCGCCGTACAGGGCGTAGCCGAGCAGCCAGCAGCCGTACAGGTTGGCGGCGCCCGTGGCGCGGCCGCCGGTGGAGAGCGGCCCGGTGCGCAGCGCGAGAGCGAGCCCGATGAACGCCAGGAGGGCGCCGCCGCTGCCGATGGCGAGCCGTGCCTCGCCGCCGAGCACCCCGTCGGTGAGCCGCAGCGATACGAGGGTCGCCAGGCAGGCGGCGCCCGGCAGCAGGGCCCGCAGCGACCACGCGGCGCGCGTCCGGATGTCACCCGCCGCCGTGGAGAGCACGACGACGGGCTCCTGTGCCGTGCCGGGTGCCGCAGGCTCCCCCGTCATGCCCGGTACCCGGGCGAACAGTTCCTCGGCGAGCGAGAACACGTCGCTGTGCCGGTAGCGGGCGGCGGTGCGGTCGGTGACGCCGTGGGCCTCGAGCCCGGCGGCGATCTCCAGCGAGTCGACGGCACGCTCGCAGAGCTCGCGGTGCCGGTGCATGAGCGACTTGACCGGGTCGGCGGGGCCGCGTCGCCCGGTGCTGAGCTTGCGCGGCGGGGCGGCGTGCGCGATCTCGGGTGCGCGGGCGGAGGGTTGCGCCGCGCACTCCGGGGCGCCTGCGGCCACTGCCGCCGGGGCCTGAGGGACCCCTGAGGCCGCGCCCTCGGCGGAAGTCTTGGCGAGGGCCTCGGCGGGGGCGTCGGCTGGGGACTTGGGCGCGACCGGCGCTGTCGTCGGGGCGTTCCCCGTGGTCCGCTCCGGGCCGGTCCCGGCCGGTGCGTCGGGGACGAGCGCCCGCGAGCGGGGGTCCCAGCCGCCGGCGGTCGTCGGTGTGCCGGGCACCTCGGTCGGGCGGCCCATCGTCGTTCCTCCATCTGCCTCGCCGTGGGCGCCGGGCGCCCCGGCCCTGTCGGTCAGGTCGGCACGGGCCGCCCGGTCGGTACGGCGGCCCGGTCCGGCCGCTTCCTGGTCACGCATCGCCGTCCCCCGCTCCGCGCGCCCCCGCGCACACCCCGCTCCCGGCCCAGCTGGGTGTCCGCTCGGCCGGTCCCGGGGCGAAGCGCTCGTCCGGCCCCGGCCACAGGCCGAGGACGTGGGCCTCAGGCGGGGTGGCGAAGGGACGCGGTCCGCCGTCCTCGTTCACCGTCGCCGCATCCCTGCGCACCGGCGCGCAGGCGATCAGCTCCAGGTAAATGCCGCGAAATGCCGCGAGGTTCTGTTCGACCGTGAAGAGTTCGAGCGCGCGGGCGCGGGCCGCCGCACCCAGGCGCGCACGGCGCTCGGGGTCGCGCAGGAGTGCCAGACAGGCGTCCGCGAGCGCCCGGGGATTGCGCGGCGGGACCACGAGCCCCGTCCCGCCGATGACCTCGACGACCGCGCCGACATCAGTGGAGACCGTGGCCCGGCCGCAGAACATCGCCTCGACCAGGCTGATCGGGAAGCCCTCGACCACGCTGGAGAGCACCACGATCCCGCCGGCCGCGTACGCCTGGGCGAGGTCGGGGACCTCGGCCCCGCCGATCTCCTCGAAGGAGACCGGGTTGTCGCCCTCGGCGTGCGCGTCGGCGGCCTCGTCCGGGAAGAGCTGGGCGGCGAGCGCCCGGCACTGCGCGAGGTAACCGGCGCCCTCCGGGCCCTGGGCCGCCGCGCCGATGATCCGCAGCCGGGCGTCGGGCTCGGCCCTGCGCACCTCGGCGAAGGCGTGCAGCAGGGCGACCAGGTCCTTGGCGGGTTCGATCCGGCCGACCCAGACCAGGGTGTCGGGGCCGCCGTCGCCCTCGGTCTCACCCAGCGCCTCGAACCGGCCGGACTCCATGCCGGGGTAGACCGTGCGCACCTTGGCGGGGTCCGCGCCGCAGCGTTCCTGCCAGCGGCGGGCGTGCGTGTTGCCGGGGGTGATCAGGGCGGCCTGGCGGTACACCTCGGCGGCGAGCCGGCCGTGGAAGTTCGCGAGGAGGGCGCGCACCGGCGCGCTGAGCGGGGTCCCGGCCGACGCGAGGTAGTGCGACCGCAGCCGCACGGAGTGCTCGGTGACCAGCAGCGGCACGCCGAAGAAGCGTTTGGCCAGCAGACCGGGCAGGGCGGCGGCGCCGCCCGACGTGGCGTGGCAGAGGTCCACGGCGCCGAGGCTCTCCCCGTCGTACCAGTCGAGGGAGAGCGGGCGGAGCACCCGGTCCAGCTCGGCGGCGAAGGTGAGGAGGTCGGGGACGGTGGCGGCCTGGACGGTGCGGCCGGTGCCGGGCGCGCGGCAGGCCGCCTCCAGGATCCGTACCGCGGTCTCGGAGCGGAGCGCCGCGGGGAGTCCGCCGCGTTCGGCGGCAAGTTCGGCCAGACCGTAGAGGCCGTCGGTGAACCGCGCGTCGTCCGCGGGCCCGGTGAGTCCGGTGTCCTCGACGCGGCCGGCGCCCTCACCCCGCTCGCCACCACGCGCGCCCGCGGCGCAGACCGCCGTCGCGAGCGCCGTGAAGTGGGTGGTGAAGCGCCGTCGTTCGCGCCGTCCGTAGGAGTGCGCGCCCCCGCCGGTCAGCAGTCGCGAGAGCAGCCCCCTGGGTGCGTGCAGACCCAGGACGTCCTCGTCGGCGGTCCACAGCGGGGCCGTGCGTACCCGGCTCACCTGGAGCGGGAGCTGGACCCAGCCGCGCGCCTCCTGTTCGGCGTCCCGGCTGAGCGCGAAGAGATCGAACTCGTGTTGCGCGAGTCCGCGCACCAGACGGTCGCACCAGAGTCTGGACTCACCGGTCGCATACGGATAACCACCGTCGGTGAGGAGTCCGATCCGCACGAGCACACCCCCGATCTCCCTTGTGGGCGGCCACCGTTGGATCGGTGACTCGCAGCGGGACGACCGTAAGCGGATACGCCGGTGGTGCGACGGACGGTTGTCCGTCGCACCACCGAAAGGGGTGAACCGTCGTAACTTTCCCACCCCCGTAGCGTTCCGTCGCGCTATAGAGGCAGTCGACTACGTACGGTCAGGCGGCTGCGGGCTCCGCGCGGGCCGCGCGGCGGACCGCCGCGAGTGCCGGATCGAGCACCGGCACGGCCGCCAGGAGCTGTTCGGTGTACGGGTCACGGGGCTGTCCGTAGACCTGTTCCACCGGGCCCTCCTCGACGATCCGGCCGTGGCGCATGACGGCCACCCGGTCGCTGAACTGGCGTACGACCGCGAGATCGTGCGCGATGAAGACCAGTGCGAGCCCCAGTTCCCGCTGGAGTTCGGCCAGCAGCGCGGTCACCTGGGCCTGGGTCGTCACGTCGAGGGCGGAGACCGCCTCGTCGCAGACGATCAGTCTCGGTTCGGCGGCCAGCGCCCGGGCGATGCCGACGCGTTGGCGCTGCCCGCCGCTGAATTCGTGCGGATAGCGGTCGTACTGGTCCGGGTCGAGCCCGACGCGCTCCAGCAGGTCCCGTACGCGCGCCCTGATCGCGCCCTCGTCGCGCTGCCCGCGCGCCCGCAGCGGGTCGGCGACTGACTCGCCCACGGAGCGGCGCGGGTTGAGCGAGGAGACCGGATCCTGGAAGACCATCTGGACCCGGTCCACCCGGCGGAGCGTGCCGGAGGTGGGCTCCAGCAGGCCGACGAGCATCCGCCCGAGCGTGGTCTTGCCGCTGCCGCTCTCGCCGACGATGCCGAGCGTCTCGCCGTGGCGGACGGTGAGGGAAACCCCGTCGACGGCGGCCAGGGCGGACTTGCCCCGGCCGAACACCTGCCGCAGGCCGTCGGCCTCGACGAGCACCTCGGCACCGTCCGGCACCGCACGCCCGCCCCCGCCGCCCGGCTCCGGGGCGATGCGCGGCACCGCCGACAGCAGCGCCTTCGTGTAGGGCTCGCGCGGCGCGCGCAGGACCTCGGCCACCGGCCCCCGTTCCACGGCGCGTCCCGACCGCATGACCAAGACCTCGTCCACCGACTCCGCCGCCACGCCCACGTCATGGGTGACCAGCAGCAGGCCCATGCCCGTCTCGTGGCGCAGCCCGTGCAGCAGGTCGAGGATCTGGGCCTGGACGGTGACGTCGAGCGCGGTCGTCGGCTCGTCCGCGATCAGCAGCTCCGGCTCGCAGGCCAGCGCCATGGCGATCAGCGCGCGCTGCCGCATCCCGCCGGAGAACTCGTGCGGCCGGGAGCGGGAGCGGCGTACCGCGTCCGGAATGCCGACCCGGTCCAGCACCTCGACGGCCCTGGCCCGGGCCGCCCTCCGGGAGACCCGGTTGTGGACCCGGTACACCTGGGCGATCTGGTCGCCCACCGCGTAGTACGGGTCCAGCGAGGAGAGCGGGTCCTGGAAGACCATCGCGGCCTTCGCCCCGCGGAGCCCGCGCAGTTCCGCGTCACCGGCGGCCCGGACGTCCACGCCCGCGACCCGCACCGAGCCGCCGACCTTCGCGCCGGTCCCCCGGTGCAGTCCGAGCAGGGCGTACGCGGAGGCGCTCTTGCCGGAGCCGGACTCACCGACGACGCCGAGCGCGCCACCGGCCTCCAGCGAGAACGACAGTCCGCGCACCGCCTGGACGTCGCCGAAGGAGATCGAGAGATCGGTGACCTCGACGAGACTCATGACAGCACCACCCGTCGGTCGGCCATCGCCTGCAGGATGTCGGCGACGGCATTGGCGAGGACGACGAAGAACCCGGTGACGAGCACCAGGCCGACGACGACCGGGAGGTCCACGTTCCGTACGGCCGCGACGAGTTCGCGGCCGACCCCCGGAATCCCGAAGAGGGACTCGGTGAGCACGGCGCCGCCGAACATCGCGCCGATGTCCACGGCGCCGAGCGCGATCACCGGGGCGAGCGCACCACGCAGGGCGTGCCGTCCGACAATCACCCGCTCACTGACCCCGTACGCCCTGAAGGTGCGCACATGGTCCTCGGCGAGCGTCTCCAACATGGAGGCACGGGTCATTCGCGCGTACGGGGCGGCGGAGACGAGCGCCAGCGAGATCCAGGGCAGCAGCAGGTTCCAGGCCCACTGCTCCGGATCGTCCCGGAACGGCACGTAGTCCGGGAACGGCAGGATCTGGAGCGCGGTGACGCAGATGATGATCAGCAGCAGACCGATCACGAAGACCGGCGTGGCCATGCCGGCCAGGGTGATCCCGGTCAGGACGCGCTCGGTGACGCGGCCGCGCCGCCACACCGAGAGCACTCCGGTGCCGACCCCGAGCACCATCCACAGCACGAAGGCGCCGACGGCGAGGGAGGCGGTGGCCGGCAGCTTGGTGACGATCAGCTGGGTGACCTGCTGGCCGCTCTGGTACGAGAGCCCGAGGCAGGGGGCCCGGCAGTGCACCACACCGGTTCCGGTGGAGTAGTCGCGGCCGGTGACCAGCGCCTGGAGGAAGTGCGCGTACTGCACGTACACCGGGTCGTCGAGCCGTAGCTGCTCGCTGACCTGGGCGACCTGGGCGGGCGAGCAGCGCGGACCGCAGGCGATCTGCGCGACGTTGCCGGGTGCCACGTAGAACGCGGCGTAGACGACGACGCTGAGGGCGAGCAGCACGAAGAGTGCTCCGCCCAGGCGCCGCAGCAGGAAGGACGTCATGCCCCGGCCTCCTTCTTCGCGCCGGTGCCGATCCGCAGCCGGGAGGCGGCGCGCGGGTCGAGCGCGGTGCGCACGCCCTCACCGAGGACGGTCAGCGCCAGCACGGTGACGAAGAGCAGTCCGGCCGGGATCAGCAGATAGGTGGGCGCGGCCTGGTACCAGGTGTCGGCGTCGCTGAGCATCTGTCCCCAGGACGGTGTGGGCGGCTTGATGCCGACGCCGAGGAAGGAGAGCGCGGCCTCGACGACGATGTTGGACGGGAAGAGCAGGACGGCGTACGTGATGACGGGCGCCGCCAGCGCGGGCAGCAGCTCGCGCCGGGCGATCTGCCAGGGACCCCAGCCGCTGAGCCGGGCGGCGGCGACGTGGTCGAGCGATTTCAGGGCGAGGGTCTTCGCGCGCACGACCTTGGAGATGTGGGTCCAGCCGACCAGCCCGACGAGCAGCGCGATCAGTACCGGGCGCGGGAATCCGGCCGGGACGACGGCGAGCGCGCCGAGGGCGGCCACCATGACCGGCAGGGCGACCATGACGTCGGTGATCCGGCTGAACACCTGGTCGACGAAGCGGTTGCCGAGTCCGGCCGCGAGGCCGACGGCGACGCCGATGGCGACCTGGAGCAGCGTCGCGCCGAGCGCCACGCCGAGCGAGACGCGGGCGCCGTACACGATGCGGGCGAAGAGGTCGCGTCCGGTGAGCGGTTCGACGCCGAGCCAGTGCTCGGCGCTGATCCCGCCGAAGGAGCCGAGGGGCACCCCGCCGGTCGCGGAGTCGACGAGATCCGGGTGGTACGTGGTGGGGTTCTGGCCCTCGATGCCCGCGAGCAGCGGTGCGGCGAGCGCGGTGAGGACCAGCAGGGCGACGAGGACGGCGGCGACCGGGGCGGAGCGCCGGGTGCGCAGCCGCCGCCAGAACGGATGGGCCCCGGAGGCGGGGGCCGCGACGGCCCCCGCCTCCTTGACCAGCAGTGTTTCGGTCATGGCTACTTGACCGCGACCTGCGAGATGTCGAGCACGCCGGTCCAGTCGCTGATCACCACGTTCTTGACGGACTCGCCGTACAGGCGCTTGTAGACCGGGTGGAACAGCGCCACGGTCAGCGCCTGCTCACCGACCTTCTTGTCGAGCGCGCCCCAGCGCTTGGCGGCGGCGCTCAGGTCGGTCAGCTTGTTGATCTCGTCGATCTCCTTGTTGACCGAGGGGTCGTTCAGCTGGGAGGAGTTGAAGTTGTACCCGGCCTTGACGATCTGGCGTCCGTCGAAGACCGGGGCGAAGAACGGGCCGCCCGAGGGCCAGTCGGCGCCCCAGCCGGCGAGGAAGAAGCCGGGCTCGGTCTTCACGTTGTAGACGGTGTCGGAGTAGGCGTTGTCCTCCAGGCCCCGGAGCTTGACGGTGATGCCGGCCTTCTTCAGCGCCTCCTGGAGCGCGGTGGCGATCTCAGGGCTTGTGGCGAAGTTCTTCTCGTTGTCGTGCGTGAGGGTGACGGTCAGCCCCTTGGGGTACCCGGCCTCCTTCAGCAGCTCCTTCGCCTTGGCCGCGTCGCCGTTCTTCCCGGCCGGGAAGGCGTCGTACGGCGTGTAGCCGAAGGAGGCCTGGTCGGGCAGGAAGGTGGTGGCGGGCTCGGCGAGGGAGGATCCGCCCGCGGCGTTGACGACGGAGGTGCGGTCGACGGCGTAGGAGATCGCCTGGCGCACCTTCGGGTTGTCGAACGGCTTCACCTTCGGGTTGAAGGCGATGTAGTTGGTGAAGCCGAAGTGGCCGGTGCCGACCCGGGCGGCGAGCTTCTTGTCGCCGCTGACCTTGGCGAGCTCGGCCGGGCCGAGGTTGGTGTCGGTGGTGACGGCGGCTGCGTCCGCGCCCTGCGAGGCGGACAGCCGCTGGTTGATGACGGCGGAGTCGAGCCCGGAGCGGACGTCGATGCGGTCCGGGTAGGCCTTGCGCTCCTCGTCGGTGGCGGCCGACCAGTGGGTGTTGCGCTCCAGGATGAGGCGCTCGCCGTCGCCCTCGTTCTTCACGACCTTGTACGGGCCGGAGGCGAGCGGGTGCTCCTCGTACTTCGTGCCGGTGTCCTTGGCCTTGGGTACGGGGGTGGTCTGGGTCTGGGTGGCCAGGAAGGGGAACTCGCCCTCGGGCTTGTTGAGGTGGAAGACGATCGTCTTCGCGTCGGGCGTCTCGATCGAGTCGAGGCCCTTCTTGTCCTTGTACGGACCCTGGTAGCCGGCCCCGCCGACCAGCCAGTCACGCAGGTACGGCGCGCCGCCGGAGAGTTCGGCGGCGAAGGAGCGCTCGACGCCGTACTTGATGTCGGCGCTCGTGATCGCGGTGCCGTCCTCGTACGTGAGGTTGTCCTTGAGCGTGTACGTCCAGACGGTGGCGTTCTTGCTGGGCGTGCCCAGGTCGGTCGCCAGGTCGGGGACGACCTTGGAACCGGCCGCGCCGTCCTCCCGGTTGCGGGTGGTGAGGGTGCGGAAGACGAGCGAGGGGACGTTGCCGCCGCCGGAGGTGTAGAGCCGGCCGGGGTCGAAGTCCTCCTGCGGGGCGCTGTTGAGGACGGTGAGCGTGCCGCCCTTCTTGGGCGCGCCCGAGCCGCTGTCGCTCCCCTTGCCGCTGCCCTCGGGCCCGCAGGCCGCGGCGCCCGCGGCCACGACGAGTACTGCGGCGGCCGCTGCTGCGCGGCGCGGTATGACGGACGGTTGACGCATCGGAAGGTGACCTCTCGGAGAACTGCCTGGGTGGGGATACGGAAGTGCATCCGTGCAGGCGGCGAGAGGGACATGTGCGTACGACCGGTCGGTACCGGGACCGGAACGCTGGAACTGCCGCGCCTGCGGACGGAGTACGCCCGGTGCGGCGGTCGGGAAGGGCCGGCCGGCCCGTCGGGGCTCGGACGGCAAGGGGCCGACGCGCACTCGGGCAGGCGTCAGCAACAGTCGACGTCGGCGACACTGTGCCCGGTCACACCGATGAGCGCCAGCTCGATGGCCGCGCGTTCGGAGGTGAGGGGGCTGTGTGACATGCCGAGAAATATGCGGCGACAGCCTGTGCGGTGTCAACGCCATGCGAGACAGCCGTCTCACTATTCGGACAAGGGTGCCGGGAGATCACCCCCGCGCGTCCGGCGTCCGGTCTCCCGGCCACCGGACCGCGGCCGCTCGCGCGGCCGCGATCCGGGCTCAACCCTTCGGGTACACCCAGGCGTTGGGCTTGCACTTGATGTTGTCGATGTCGAGCGATTTGGTCTGCTGCTGCATCACAGGAGCGAGGGTGCCCGGCGTGCGGCAGCTCACATGGTTGCGCCCCAGCCGGTGGCCCACCTCATGGTTGATCAGCATCTGCCGGTAGGAGTAGAGCTTGTCCGGACCGAAGGTGGACGAGCCCTGGGCCCAGCGATAGGCGTTGATCATCACGCGCTCGGTGGCGGCGGAGTCGCAGGAGACGTTGTCCTCCGTCGTGTCCAGACCCGACTTCTCGCACCAGACCCCGGTGGTTCCCGGACTGGCCAGCGTGATCACGAAATCCGGATCACCGGTGGAAGTCCGTTCGAAGGTCATCGCACCGTCGTGTGCCCAACTGCGTTCATCATTCAGGGTCTTCTGGACCGCCTGGGCGAAGAGCGCGGAATCGAGCCCGAGCCCCTTCTCGACATCGATCCGGTAGACGTACCTGTGCCCCTTGCCCGGAGCCTTCGCCACCCCGGGTACGGCCGCGAATTTCCCCGAGCCCTTGAGCTTCGGCGCCAGCGGAAAGGCCTTGGCCATCTTCTGCTCGTACGAGAGGGGCTTGACCGCCACCTTGGGCGTGGGGGTGTTCCTGTCGTCCGAACGCGAGGCGCCGTCGGCGCCGTCCCGGTCGACTCCCGCCGCCTGCGCCTCGCCGGACCGGCCGCCGCTGTCGTGGGCGACCTGGCCCGCGACGACCACCGCGAGCACCGTGGTCACGGCGGCGGCCGCGATACCGGTGAAGGTGCGGCCCCTGCCGCCCCTGGAGTCCTTGGGCGCGCCGTCCTCGCTGTCCGGCGGCTGCTCGTCCCAGTCACTGACGGAGCCGTACGGGTCGGCGGGGGCGGACCGCTCCGGCGCCGGGGTGGCGCGGGGCGGCCGGGCGGACGGGGCGTCGAACGCCTCGACGAACTCCCTGCGCGGGCCCGGTATCAGCGACTTGGTGCCGGTCCCCTGCGCGTTCCGCGGCGCCTGCGGATGCTGCGGCACGGAGGCCTCGCCGCCGCTGCGGCCGGGTTCGGTGCGGGACGGCGGGCCGGGGCGCCCGGCGGCTCCGGCGCCCCAGCCGCCGCCCGGTTCGCGTTGCTCGGGGTGACCGCCGCGCACCTGCGGCGCGCCCTGGAACGGGGCGGGTCCACCGCCGGCCTGCGGCGCCTCGCCCGGCCGCCTGCGCCGGCCGTTGCCGGGTGCGGGCCGGGTGCCCTCTCGCCCGGCGCCCGGTTCCGCCGGGGCGGGCCCGGCCTCCGGCGCCTTGGCCTCAGGGCCCTTTCGACTGTGTCGTCCCACGCCCCGGATCAGCTCCCGCCGTCTTCGTCGAGCAGTTCCCGGAACGCCTGGGCGACCGCCTCCGGGTACTCCATCATCGCCACGTGCCCCGCGTCGGGCAGTGTCAGCAGGCGCGAATCGCGGAAGGCCGCGGACGCCCTGCGTGCCATCCGGTACGAGACGAGCCGGTCCCGTCCGCCGTACACGAGCTGGGTCGGCGCGAGCACCCGCTCGGCCTGACGCCACAGCCCGTGCTGACCGCCCAGCGTGTACGCATCGACGATGCCACGTGCCGAGCGCGCCATGGCGTCCCAGAAGTACGGCAGTTCCAGCCGTCGCTCCATTTCGGCCACCGCCGCGCGGAAGCCCGCATCGGAGACGCGTGCCGGATCGCCGTAACAGAGTGCCATGACTCCGCGGGTGCGTTCTTCCGCGGTCCAGTCCCGGCTCATCCGCGCGAACAGGGATACGAGCCCCGGAACCGCGAGCAGGGCGGTGGGCGCGGCCGACAACTGGACCCGGATCTCGGGGAGCGCGGGCGAGATCAGGGTCAGCGTGCGCACCAGGTCGGGGCGGACCGCCGCGACCCTGGTCGCCACCGCACCGCCGAGGGAGTTGCCGAACAGGTGGACGGGCCCGCGCTCGCCCGCGTCCAGGAAGCGGATCACCGCGCGGGCGTGTCCGGTGACCGAGTAGTTGCCGTCGTCGGGGGGCGGGGAGTCCCCGAAGCCGGGCAGGTCGAGCGCCTCGCCGTCCACCACGTCCTGCAGCAGCGGCATCAGGGCCGACCAGTTCTGCGAGGAGCCGCCGAGCCCGTGGACGTAGAGGGCGGGCGCCAGGCCCGTCCGCTCCGGGGGCCGCGATCGGACGTTCAGCGTGAGTCCGGCCAGCGTGACGGAGCGGAGTCTCTCGCCCTCCGCGACCCTGACGGCGCTCACCGTGGGGGCCACCGCTGCGGCGGCGGCGCGGACTCCCGGCAGCTCGGTCGAAGACATGTGGCAATGTTACGAGACGATCACACCGCGATTCGTGTGTTCGCCGTCACACACCGCATAGCGGCATCGGGGCCGTGCTCCTAGGCTCGGAGCAAGGAAGGGAGTCACCATGACGGTCGACCCCAGCGACCCGGAGTCCTTCGAGGGCGTCCAGCCCGACGGACCCGGCCAGGAGACACCCGAGGCGGACGCCGCCGAGCAGCGGACGGAGCTGCGCCCCGAGGGCGACGAACCACTGACGGAAGTCGACCGGAACCGTGCGAACGAGGCGGACGCGGCCGAACAGGCCCGCGTCGTCACGCACGACGAGGACGATTACCGCTGAAACGTCCCGCTATACGGCACAGGTCAAGGGAATCTGTGGCTACCGCGGGCGTCCGGTCCATGAAATTCTGCGTCCGCGCCGCGCATACCCGGGTTACCCGAAAGTACGATGGCGGTACGGCGCAGCGAGTACGGAACGGTTGTGCCGGAACACAATTTTGGGAGGCGGCGTGACAGCCATCGAGCAGACCGAGGCGGCGCGCCCGCGGGGCACTCGCCTGCCGCGTCGCGCCCGACGCAATCAGCTTCTGGGCGCCGCCCAGGAGGTCTTCGTCGCGCAGGGCTACCACTCCGCCGCGATGGACGACATCGCGGAGCGGGCCGGGGTCAGCAAGCCGGTGCTCTACCAGCACTTCCCGGGCAAGCTTGAGCTCTACCTGGCCCTGCTCGACCAGCACTGCGAGTCGCTGCTCCAGGCGGTCCGCACGGCGCTCGCGTCGACGACCGACAACAAGCTGCGTGTGGCCGCGACGATGGACGCCTACTTCGCGTACGTCGAGGACGAGGGCGGTGCCTTCCGGCTGGTCTTCGAGTCGGACCTCACCAACGAGCCCGCCGTGCGCGAGCGGGTGGACCGGGTCTCGCTCCAGTGCGCCGAGGCGATCTCCGACGTGATCGCCGGCGACACGGGGCTGTCCAAGGACGAGTCCATGCTGCTCGCCGTGGGCCTGGGCGGGGTGTCCCAGGTGGTCGCCCGCTACTGGCTCTCCAGCCGGTCCGCCATCCCGCGCGACACCGCGGTGCAGCTGCTCACCTCGCTGGCCTGGCGGGGCATCGCGGGCTTCCCGCTGCACGGCATCGACCAGCACTGAGCGGGGCGGCCGGCGCCCGTGTTCGCTGCGGGCGTTGCCCGCCGACCCCTGGCCACCGTCCGCAGCGGGCTAATGTGTGCTGCGTACGGCGCGGTTCACCGCGCAGGGACTGACCGTCGGAGGGACATAGCCGTGGAGGTCAAGATCGGGGTGCAGCACACGCCCCGGGAGATCGTTCTGGAGAGCGGGCTTTCCGCCGAAGAGGTCGAGAGCGCGGTTTCCGAGGCTCTCGCCGGCAAGGCGCAGCTGCTCAGCCTCACGGACGAGAAGGGCCGCAAGGTCCTGGTGCCGGCCGACCGGATCGCCTACGTGGAGATCGGCGAGCCCAGCACGCGACGGGTGGGGTTCGGCGCCCTCTAGAGGCGCGCACGGACACAGTGACCGCGCAAAGCGGCCCGGTGGGGAATCCCCCGCCGGGCCGTTTTCCGTTGTGCCCGGGGGTGCGAGCCCGAGCAGGGCCGTCCCGCGCGGCGGCGGCCGTTCATGTACGACAGCCGAACTCCTGTGCGTTCCTGTGCGACGCCTGGGCGAAGCCTGTCCGCCGGGGGATTGTGTTCCGCGGCCCGGGGGTAGTACCGCGTAGACCGAATTGCCCGCCCCGTACCTGCGAGGTGATCGTCTGTGATCTTGGAAACCCTGGGCTCCGTCGTGCTCGGACTCGCCCTCTCCTGGGCGGCCCTGCGCTCCTTGTCGCCCCGCCTCCCGTCCCGCCGGGCCGTCTTCGGCACCGGCGCGCTGGGGGCCCTGTTCGGCCTGTATCTGATGCACTCGGTGCTGGGCCCCGGCCACGCGGCGGCAACGCTGATCGGCGCGGCGCTCATCTCCGCGGTGACGGTGTCCCTGCTGATCCGGCCGCGCAGCCGCCGGATCAGCCGGTCGGCGGCTGCCTGACACCGCGGGAGCGGTGCTACGCCGCAAGCCCCAGGGTGGCCATCCGCTTGGTGTGCGCCTCGGTGATCCGCGAGAACATCCGGCCGACCTCGGCCAGATCGAAGCCGTCGGCCACCCCGCCCACCAGCATGGTGGACAGCGCGTCGCGGTCGGCCACCACGCGCTGCGCCTGCGAGAGCGCCTCGCCCATCAGCCTGCGCGCCCACAGCGCGAGCCGGCCGCCGAGCCTCGGGTCCGCCTCGATCGCGGCGCGCACCTTCTCGACGGCGAAGTTGCCGTGTCCCGTGTCGTCGAGGACGGCGAGCACCAGGGAACGGGTGTCCGAGTCGAGCCGGGCCGCGACCTCACGGTAGAAGTCACTGGCGATCGAGTCACCGACATAGGCCTTGACCAGGCCCTCCAGCCAGTCCGACGGTGCGGTCTGGCGGTGGAAGTCGTCGAGCGCCTTGGCGAACGGCTCCATCGCGGCGGTCGGCTCCACCTCGATCGCCGTCAGCCGGTCGGTCAGCCGCTCGAAGTGGTGGAATTCCGCGGACGCCATCTTCGCCAGCGCCGCCTTGTCACCCAGCGTCGGCGCGAGTTTCGCGTCCTCGGCGAGCCGCTCGAAGGCCGCCAGTTCCCCGTAGGCGAGTGCTCCCAGCAGGTCCACGACGGCGGCGCGGTACTGCGGCTCCGTGGACGCGGTGGCCCAGTCCTGGTCGGCGATTCGGGTGGATGCGGGGGTTTCCGTGGCGTTGTCAGGCGTCTCCATGGAGCGCAGAATAGCCCGCCCGCCGGGGGGTGGACGGGTCCGCCCGCAGACTGACGTCACACCGTTCCGATGAATTCGCCCGACACAGATGCGCGAATCCGGGGTACAGTGGTATTGCGCTTACTGAGCATTTTGCAACTGCTCGTGGCGCGAAATTGAATGAGGATGCCCGGTCGGTGGCCCGATCGGCTCCGACCCGACAGCCCTCCACGCGGTGCGTACGCCACGTACGACCGCAGATGAGGGGCCCCCTCAGCGGCACGAGCGCTCGAGCGACGGCAGTGGTCCCGCGCCACCCGGCCCATCCACGGCCGGATGACCAACCCCGGCACGGTACGACCCCCTTCGTTCGCCTCGGACCGCGTTTCACAGAAGAGGCAATACCCTGACTACGTTCCGAGACCTCGGGATTCTTCCCGAGACGGCCGAGGCCCTTGAGTCCGTCGGCATCATGTCCCCCTTCCCCATCCAGGAGATGACGCTCCCCGTAGCGCTCTCCGGCTCCGATGTCATCGGGCAGGCCAAGACCGGCACCGGCAAGACGCTCGGTTTCGGGCTGCCGCTGCTGGAGCGCGTCACCGTCCCCGCGGACGTCGAGGCGGGCCGGGCCGCGCCCGAGAAGCTCACCGACGCGCCGCAGGCACTGATCGTCGTCCCCACCCGTGAGCTGTGCCAGCAGGTCACCAACGACCTCCAGACCGCCGGCAAGGTCCGTAACGTCCGCGTTCTCGCGATCTACGGCGGCCGGGCGTACGAGCCCCAGGTGGAGGCCCTCAAGAAGGGCGTCGACGTCGTCGTCGGCACCCCGGGCCGGCTGCTCGACCTGGCGGGCCAGCGCAAGCTCGACCTCTCGCACATCCGCGTCCTCGTCCTCGACGAGGCCGACGAGATGCTGGACCTGGGCTTCCTGCCCGACGTCGAGCGCATCATCACGATGCTGCCGGCCAAGCGGCAGACCATGCTGTTCTCCGCGACCATGCCGGGCGCGGTCATCAGCCTCGCCCGTCGCTACATGTCGCAGCCGACGCACATCAACGCCACCTCGCCCGACGACGAGGGCACGACGGTCAAGAACACCGCGCAGTACGTCTACCGCGCACACAACATGGACAAGCCGGAGATGGTCTCCCGCATCCTCCAGGCCAACGGCCGCGGACTCGCGATGATCTTCTGCCGCACCAAGCGCACCGCGGCCGACATCGCCGAGCAGCTGGAGAAGCGCGGCTTCGCCTCCGGCGCCGTCCACGGCGACCTGGGCCAGGGCGCCCGCGAGCAGGCGCTGCGCGCCTTCCGCAACGGCAAGGTGGACGTCCTCGTCTGCACCGACGTCGCGGCCCGCGGTATCGATGTCGAGGGTGTCACCCACGTCATCAACTACCAGTCCCCCGAGGACGAGAAGACCTACCTGCACCGCATCGGCCGCACCGGCCGCGCGGGTGCCAAGGGCATCGCGATCACGCTGGTCGACTGGGACGACATCCCGCGCTGGCAGCTGATCAACAAGGCGCTGGACCTGAAGTTCCCGGACCCGCCGGAGACGTACTCCACCTCCCCGCACCTGTACGAGGAACTGGACATCCCGGCCGGCACCAAGGGTGTCCTGCCGCGCACCGAGCGCACCCGCGCCGGTCTGCGGGCCGAGGAGATCGAGGACCTCGGCGAGACGGGCGGCCGGGGCCGCAAGTCCCCCGCCGCGTCGGCACCCGCCGTCCGCGAGGAGCGCCCCCCGCGCACACCGCGTCAGCGCCGTCGCACCCGGGGCGGTTCCGCCGCCGAGGAGAGCGCCGCCACGGTGCCCGCACCGGCAGCGGAGGCCGTCGAGGCTCCCGCCGTCACCGAAGCCCCCGCCGAGCCGCGCACGCCGCGCCGGCGTCGTCGCGGCCGCGTCGGCGCCCCGGACGTCGCGGCCGAGGACGAGGTGGAGACGGCGCAGGCCGCCCCGGTCGTCGTCATCGACACCGAGCCCGAGCCCGTGGTGAAGACCCGGACCAGGGCCTCCAGGGCCAAGGCCGATGTCACCGTCGAGGTGGCGGCAGAGGCCGTGCCCGCGGCGAAGCCGCGTCGCAGCCGCGCCCGGGTCGTGAAGCCGGTGACGGCGGAGGTCGACTTCCAGACCGCCCCCGTGGCCGAGCCCGCCGCCGAGGCCGGCACGGTGACCAAGCCGCGCCGCCGCGCCCGGGTGATCAAGCCGGCCGAGGACGAGGTCGACTTCCAGATCGCGCCGATCGCCGAGCCGGAGAACGACAGCAGGCCGCGGCGTCGCACCCGCGCCGCCGCCAAGCCGAAGACGGAGGCCGTGGCGGACGCCCCGGTCACCGAGGGCGAGGCCAAGCCGCGCCGGCGCCGGGCACCCCGAGCCGCCGCCGCGAAGACCGAGAGCTGAGAACGAGAGCTGAGGCCGGCGCCCGAGCGCGCCGGATGTGTGCCCGACGGGCCCGAGGGATCCCCCTCGGGCCCGTCGGGCGTTGCACGGCATAACCTCGTCCCATGAGCCGGCCACCCACCTTCGTCCCGCCGCCCTGCACCCGGGCCCGTACGCTGCACACCGCGCGCGGCGACTTCGCCGTCCTGGACGCGTCCCCGCGTACCGCTCCGCGCGGCACCGCGCTCCTGCTGCCCGGCTTCACCGGCAGCAAGGAGGACTTCATCGCGATGCTGGAACCGCTGACCGACGCCGGGTACCGCGCGGTCGCCGTCGACGGGCGCGGGCAGTACGAGAGCGAGGGGACGGACCGCCAGGAGTCCTACGCGCAGGCGGAGTTGGCGCGCGACGCACTCACGCAGACGGCCGCGCTCGGCCTCGGCCCCGGTGACGGCGGCGTCCACCTGCTCGGGCACTCGCTGGGCGGGCTGGTCGCACGCGCCGCGGCCATCCTGGATCCGGCACCGTTCCGGTCGCTGACCCTGATGTCGTCCGGGCCCGCGCAGGTCGTCGAGGCCCAGCAGATCAAGGCGAAGATCCTGGGTGACGCGCTCGCGACCATGAGCATGGACCAGGTCTGGGAGGCCATGCGCGCCTTCGACCCGCCCGCGGAGGCCGAGACGGGCGGCGAGGACCTGCGGCGGCGCTGGATGCGCCACCGCCCCGCCCAGCTGATCGCCACCGGCCGCCAGCTCGCCACCGAGCCCGACCGGGTGGCCGAGGTCGCCGCCACCGGACTGCCGGTGCACGTCGTCTCCGGCGAGCGCGACGACGTCTGGCCGGTGCCCCTGCTCGACGAGATGGCCGAGCGGCTGGGCGCCCGCCGGACCCGGATCGAGGGCGCCGAGCACTCCCCCAACACGGACCGGCCGGAGCCGACGGCGGCCGCCCTGGTCTCCTTCTGGGACAGCCTGTAGCCGAGGGCGCCGCGGGCCCGGCCCCCGATCAGTACTGCGACTGGAGGTGCTGCCAGAAGCCGTCGCGCAGCGCCCGCCGCAGGTGGGCGTGACCGCGCAGCGAGTGCTGGAGCAGGCGCTCGGCCTCGACCAGCAGGTCCTGGTCGACGGAGCCCGGCAGGTACGGGTGTCCGGGGAGCAGGTCGGCCAGGGAGTCACGGCCGCGCGCGGCGAGCCAGGCCGCGGCGATCTGCGTGCCGACGAAGCGGACGTCGTCGCGCGAGGGCGCCGGGGAGTCGTCCTCGTAGGTGGTGACGGGGCGTCTGGTCACGTAGGGGCGGCAGAAGTCGAGGTCGAAGGTGCGCTGGCTGTCGACCTCCCAGAGCAGTGGTTCGGCCTGGTTGCGGCCTTCCGCGGCCTCGATGCCCCAGAGGTGGACGCGGGCCCCGTACCCCTGTGCGGCCTCGACGGCCGACACCAGGTCCTCGTCGCCGCCGACGAGTGCGGCATCGCTGATGGCGCGGTGGCGGGCGAGGGATTCGAGGTCGGTGCGGATGAGTGAGTCGACGCCCTTCTGCTGGTTGTTGGCGTTGAGGTTGCCGAGCCTGACCTTGACGTCGGGGAGTTCCGCGATGGACTGCTGCTCGACGGTGTGGATCCGGCGCCTGGCCCCGTCGTACCAGTACACGCGGAGAAGCCGGCTGTCCGCGAAGATCGTGCGGGCCTTGTCGATGAAGGCCTCGATCAGCCCCTCCGAGTCGAGGTCGAAGGAGCGCCGGTCCTCGGTGCCGGTGACGAGCAGCCCGGCCGCGGCGTACACATAGCCCGCGTCGACGAAGATCGCGTGGGTCGAGGGGGTCTTCGACACCTCGGCGAGCACGCGCTGGAGCAGTTCGTTGGTGCGGTCCAGACGCTCGCCGATCTCTGCGTCGTTCATACGGACCTCGTCGCGGATGTCGTCGTCCGCGCATGCTCGGTTACCTGCTGGTACTTAGACATCCAAAAAATTTCCTTAGCGTAGGGAATGATTGCAGGAGGCAAGCCGTTGTACACCTCGTGGGGCGCGAGGCGTACCAGCCTGGCGCTCCTCATCCTTGCGGACGGGTCACCCGTCCTCCCAGTAGTTCTCCAGCAGGAGGATCAGACGAAGGGAAGCCGTATGCGCTTCGAGATCATGCGACTCGACGATGTCGACGGTACCGCCGTGGACAGCACCGTCGTGGACGCCGCCTCCGTCAACCGGATCGTGCAGCAGGCCGCGGCATTGGGCCAGCGCATCTACATCCGCCCGGCCGACACCTCGGCCTTGTAACACCTTGCCGATTTAAAGACGAAGCGCCCCCGCACGGATCGATCGTGCGGGGGCGCTGTGCCGCGCGGGGCGGGGTCAGGCGTTCTGGATGACCTGGGTGACGCCGTTGATGATCTGCTGCACGGCGATGGCGGACAGCATCATCCCGGCCAGCCTGGTGACCAGCACGACGCCGCCGTCCTTGATGACCCGGATGATCAGCAGCGAGTAGCGCATGGTCAGCCAGAGCACGACGTGCATGGCGACGATCGCCGTCCAGACGGAGAGCTGGCTCCCGAGGCTGTCGGCGTGCTGCACGGCGAGGATCACCGAGACGATCGCGCCGGGACCGGCGAGCAGCGGCATGCCGAGCGGTACGAGCGCCACGTTGACATCCTTCGTCTGCGTCGGCTCGTCGGTCTTGCCGGTCAGCAGGTCCAGCGCGATCAGCAGCAGGAGCAGACCGCCCGCGATCATCAGCGCGGGTACGGAGACGTGGAGGTAGTCCAGGATCTGCTGGCCGAGCACTCCGAAGACGGCGATCACGCCGAAGGCTACGGAGACCGCCTGCAGCGCCATCTTGCGCTGGGTCTTGGCGGGTCGGCCGGCGGTGAGGGCCAGGAAGATCGGGGTGATTCCGGGCGGATCCATAATCACAAAAAGCGTGAGAAAAAGGGATCCGAAGACAGCGACGTCGAACACAGTGAGCCTTGCGGGGAGAGAGCGGGAATTCGGCAGGGGCAGCGCACCGGACGAGTGCCGGACCGGCCTCCGCCGGAGAGTCCGGCGGGCAGCCGCGGCGGGACGGTGCGCGGGGGTGGTGCGGGCGGCGTCACGGTGCGGCGCGGCCGGGTGGGGCAGTGGCGCGCGGGCCGTTACGGGACGAGCGGTCCGCCGGCTCCCGGCACGGGGAAGGCCCCGGTGGCGCGGCGGGTGATCTCGCCGTAGATCTCGGGGTCGGTGACGTTCTCGCCGAGCCGTACGGTCTTGCGGCTGCCGTGGTAGTCGCTCGACCCGGTGGCCAGCAGCCCCAGCTCGCGGGCGAGCCCGCGCAGCCTGGCCCTGGTCGGCTCGTCGTGGTCCATGTGGTCGGCCTCGATGCCGTCGAGCCCGGCCGCGGCCAGCTCCGCGACGGCGGATTCGGGGATCACGTGGCCGCGCTTGACGGCTGCGGGGTGGGCCAGGACCGTGACGCCGCCGGCGGCCTTGACCAGCCGGACCGCCTCGAAGGGGTCGAGCTCGTGCTTCTCGGCGTGGGCGCGCCCGCCGTCGGCGAGCCACTGCGGGGTGAAGGCGTCGGAGACGCCCGGCACGACGCCGAGCTCGACCAGTGCGGTGGCGATGTGCGGCCGCCCGACCGATCCGTCGCCGGCGATCCGCGCGACCTGCTCCCACTCGACCGGCACGCCCAGCTCCTGGAGCTTGCGCACCATGGTCCTGGCGCGCGGCACCCGGTCGTCGCGCACCAGCTCGCGCTCGCGCGCCAGCTCGGGCTCGTCGGGGTCGAAGAGGTAGGCCAGCATGTGCAGGCCGCCCGCGCCTTCGAGCCGGCAGGACAGCTCGGCACCGGTGACCAGGGTGAGCCCGGCGGGCAGGGCCGCTATCGCCTCGGCGTGCCCGCGGACCGTGTCGTGATCGGTGAGGGCGACGACGTCCAGACCCGCGGCGGCGGCATTCCGCACCAGCTCGGCGGGGGTGTCCGTGCCGTCCGACGCGGTGGAGTGGGTGTGCAGGTCGATGCGCACGACTCGGACTCCAGTGCTCGCGGCCGGATGGGGGGACGCCCAAGGATAACCGGCTCACGCGTGGGTTCCGGACCCGCTCAGGGACCGCTCAGCAGCCGGGGGGTGAGCGCGCCGCAGGGCACCAGGTCGACCTCTCCCCCGGCGTCACGCAGATCGGTGAGCACCAGTTCGTCGTACATCAGGAGGCCGGACTGCTCGGGCCAGACGATCGCCCAGAGCCACAGGCCGCACGCCTCACCGGCGAAGACGGCCCGGTCGGCGGGGGCGTCCTTCACGTGCCAGAGCGGACTCGGGCGTCCGGCGGCGAGCACCTTGACGTCCGGCGGGCCGTCCACCCGCAGGTACGGGCCCGGGTCGGGGCCGTCGATTCCGGCGTACCGCGCACCGAGTCCCACGCCGAGCTCCTCGGCGACGAGCAGCAGCTCACCGATGCCGCCGAGCGGCCCCGGTCCGGAGCAGGCCACCGCGGTGGCCCGGCCGCCGCCCCGGTCGTCGCCCGCGCACGCCACACCGGTGAAGAGCCAGCCGACCGGCAGCGGCCAGGGCATCCACACGGGCACCCGGGCGCGGTGCACCACCACACCGAGCGCCTCCACACCGGGCGGGATGACCGGCTGCAGCGGGTGCACGCTGCCGTGCACATCGCACTGCCAGGTGTCGTCGAAGAAACCGGGCGCCTTGACCCGGCCTCCGCACTTCGGGCAACTGGGTTCGCCCCTCATAACAACCAACCGTCCTCCCCGGCCGTCGCCGCGTCAAGGACGATCACCCTTCCGCAGCGCGGCTCTCATCAGGGCATTTAGATGTAGCTTGCATTCATTAGCCCCTCTAACTTATTCTGTGCATAACGCATCGATCTAGTGGAGAGCGAGTAGTCCCATGCAGGGAGAGGATCCGTTCGACTCAGGAACGGTCAGCATCCTGCGCCAGCCGAAGGCCGTCTGGGCCACAGCGGGCGCTTCTGTTGTCGCGTTCATGGGAATCGGCCTGGTTGACCCGATTCTGCCGTCCATCGCCAAGGGTCTGGAAGCGACGCCGAGTCAGGTGTCCCTGCTCTTCACCTCCTACTTCCTGATCACCGCCGTGGCGATGCTGGTGACCGGTTTCGTCTCCAGCCGGATTGGCGGGCGCAAGACGCTGCTGACCGGGCTGGCGCTCGTCGTGGTCTTCGCCGCACTGTCCGGCACCTCGTCATCCGTGGCGGAACTCGTCGGCTTCCGGGCCGGCTGGGGCCTGGGCAACGCCCTCTTCGTCTCGACGGCGCTCGCGGTGATCGTCGGCGCGGCCGCGGGCGGCAGCTCGGCGGCGATCCTGCTGTACGAGTCGGCGCTCGGCCTCGGCATGGCCTGCGGGCCGCTGCTCGGCGCGCTGCTCGGTGACGCCAGCTGGCGCTACCCGTTCTTCGGGACCGCCGCGCTGATGGCGATCGGCTTCGTCTGCATCACGGCGTTCCTCAAGGAACAGCCCAAGCCGGCGAAGAAGACCTCACTGCTCGACCCGATCAAGGCGCTCGGCCACCGCGGGCTCGCCTCCGTCGCCGCCTCGGCCTTCTTCTACAACTACGCGTTCTTCACGATCCTGGCGTTCACGCCGTTCGTGCTGAACATGTCGCCGTACAAGTCGGGCGCCGTCTTCTTCGCCTGGGGCCTGCTGCTCGCGGTCTTCTCCGTACTGGTCGCACCGAGGCTGCAGAAGCGCTTCGGCTCGCTCAAGGTGGTCGGCGTCTCACTGGTGCTGCTCGCCGCCGACCTGGTGATCCTCGGCTACGGGAACCACACCACGGCCATCGTCTGCACGATCGTCTCCGGCGCCTTCATCGGCATGAACAACACCGTCTACACGGAGCTGGCACTCGGGGTGTCCGACGCGCCGCGTCCGGTGGCCAGCGCCGGTTACAACTTCGTCCGCTGGTTCGCAGCGGCCGCCGCGCCCTTCCTGGCCCCGAAGATCGAGGAGTGGAGCAACATCCACATCCCGTTCGTGGTCGCCGCCGTCGCCGCCGTCATCGGCGCGGTAGTCGTCTGGGTGCGGCGCTCGGCCCTCACCCACGAGGCGGAGGAGCTGGAGCCGAAGCACGCCACCGAGGACGGCGTCACGGTCTTCGCCAACTGAACCGCCGGGCCGGGTCCCGATCCCGGCCCCGCACCCGAACCGCTCCGCCCCGCCCGCGGCCTCCTCCTCGCCGCGCGGCGGGGCTTTCGGCGCTTCCGTACGCCTCGCCGCCCGCCCGGTGTCAGTCCAGGGTCACCGGAGCACGCAGCGGATCGCGCAGGTCCGTCCCCCGGGACAGCCACCGCTCCTGGAGCTCCTGCGCGCCCCGGACCCGCTTCCAGGCGGCCTCGTTGTGCGTCATCGGCAGCAGCGGCAGGAACCGCACCGCCTCCATCGGCGCGTCCAGTTCCAGATCCTCGACCAGGCCCCCGGGCTCGGCGACGAGCACGGAGCTGAACGGCGCTCCCGGCCACAGCGGCTCACCGAGGTCCAGCGAGGCGCCGGGAGCCACGATCACCCCCTCCACCTGCGGCGAGGCGGCGAGCACCGCGAGCTTGCGCAGCACCTGGTCGGTGTCCGCGAGGCCGGCCCGCACCGAGAGGACCAGTTCCGCCCGAGGTCCTTTCACCGGGTCGGCGAAGGGGTCGGAGGGGTCGGCCATCGGCTGCGCGGACATGCCGAGCGTGGCGTACCTCACCACGTCGCCGTCGATGAACCGGAGCACCTCGATCCGGTCCGTACCGAGGAATGTCACTGCCGCGCGTGCGTCCGGTTCACCCAGGCCCGTCCGCAGACGGGCCTCGACCAGAGCAAGAATTTCTGCCATGTGGCGAGCATAGGACGCGTATGGAACGGGCAAAGTAAGAGATTGGCCCTGTGCCTGCTGATAGCCTGGGCCCGCCGGTCGGGACAGCACGCAGAAGCGTCGCTCTCAAGTCCCGACGCAACGTCGTCCCTCACGGGGGACCGACCGGAGGAGGTGGGGCTGCGGTGGATCCAAGTCGACCGTGCAGTACCAACCGCTCTTCCGCCCGACACCTTTCTTCTGTGATCTGACGCCTTCCCGGCCACGGCCCATGGCGTTTCGCACGACGGAAGAGCACCCCCTTTTTGCCTGTCTGTAGCGAACGCCGTCATCGCGCCGCCGCGGTGCCGCCCGCTTTGCGGACGTGAGCCCACGTCCCCATTCCGGGCTGTTCCACGCCCTCGCCGACGGCCCCTCCGTGAAGGAGCCAGCCATGTCGATGATCCGTGACCTGCGCGCTGTGGTGCGCCCGTCCCTGCGCAAGACCAACACGCTGCACAGCAGCTACGACACCACCCGTGACCCGTCCGCCTCCAGCGCGGTCGTCGACTGCGCGGTCTACCGCGACGGACGCCGGGTCGCGGAGGAGGACGGCACCTGCCGTACGCCGCACGAGGCGATGCTCCGGGTGCGGGAGAAAGGCGGCTTCGCCTGGATCGGCCTCCACGAGCCGACCGAGGAGGAGTTCGCGGGCATCGCCCGGGAGTTCGGCCTGCACCCGCTGGCCGTCGAGGACGCCGTCCACGCACACCAGCGGCCGAAGCTGGAGCGGTACGACGACACCCTCTTCACCGTCTTCAAGACCATCCACTACGTCGAGCACGCCGAGCTGACCGCGACCAGCGAGGTCGTGGAGACCGGCGAGGTGATGTGCTTCACCGGCCGGGACTTCGTCATCACCGTGCGGCACGGCGGCCACGGCTCGCTGCGCGCGCTGCGCCACCGGCTCCAGGACGACCCCGAGCTGCTCGCCAAGGGTCCGTCGGCGGTCCTGCACTCCATCGCGGACCATGTCGTCGACGGCTACATCGCGGTGGCGGGCGCGGTGCAGGAGGACATCGACGAGGTGGAGATCGAGGTCTTCTCCACTCCCGACAAGGGCGGCCCGCGCGGTTCGGACGCCGGCCGGATCTACCAGCTCAAGCGCGAGGTGCTGGAGTTCAAGCGGGCCGTGTCGCCGCTGCTGCGCCCGATGCAGCTGCTCAGCGAGCGGCCGATGCGGCTGATCGACCCGGACATCCAGAAGTACTTCCGGGACGTCGCGGACCACCTCGTGCGGGTCCAGGAAGAGGTCATCGGCTTCGACGAGCTGCTGAACTCGATCCTCCAGGCCAACCTGGCGCAGGCGACCGTCGCGCAGAACGAGGACATGCGCAAGATCACCTCCTGGGCGGCCATCATCGCCGTACCGACGATGATCTGCGGGGTCTACGGCATGAACTTCAAGCACATGCCCGAGCTGCGCTGGACTTACGGCTATCCGATGGTGCTGGGCTTCATCGGAGTGGTCTGCTTCTCCATCCACCGCATGCTCAAGCGCAACGGCTGGCTCTGACGCTTCCGCCACCGGCCGGCCCTGGTGCCGGCCGGTCTAAGCTCTGCCGCATGACTGCTGCTGACACGCTGCTCGGACCGGCCCTCGTCGAGGAGGCCACCAAGAAGTCGGGCCTGGTCTGGGTGCGCGGCACCGGGCCCGCGCGGGCGCTGTGGCACGTGTGGCACGAGGGCGCGGCGTACTTCGTCGGGGACGGCCCCGGCGAGCAGCCGCTGCCGGCCGGTCTCACCGACGGGGCCAACGCCGAGGTGACCGTCCGCAGCAAGGACAAGGGCGGCCGGCTCGTCGTCTGGACGGCCTCGGTGGCCCAGCTCGCCCCGCACTCCGAGGAGTGGGAGGCGGCGGTGGCCGAGCTCAAGGGCAAGCGG
Organism: Streptomyces sp. NPDC048462; assembly: GCF_043200175.1. Classification (NCBI taxonomy): domain Bacteria; kingdom Bacillati; phylum Actinomycetota; class Actinomycetes; order Kitasatosporales; family Streptomycetaceae; genus Streptomyces; species Streptomyces sp. NPDC048462. The sequence continues at coordinate 59,613 of NZ_JBICXG010000031.1, read as the reverse complement.
CTGAACGCGCCGGACGCGGAACAGATGACCGAACGCTGGGCGCGCGAGTGCCGGATCGTGCGGCTCACGCCGCTCGACTCCCGTACCGACCTGCCGACGGGCTCGGGGGCTGCGGCGCCGCTGCCCACCACCGCGACCACCCGGCTGCCGGTACCGGCCGGGCTGCCCCGGCTGCTGAAGCGCTCGCTCAGGAAGCCGTAGCGGCAGCGCCCGGCCCGGCGGACCCGTCCCGCGCCCTACGAGGTGGACTTGGGCAGCTGGCGCCCGTAGTCGACGGTGTCGTCCTGGGCCGGGGCCTTCAGCGCGAAGTCCTTGCCCCAGTCCGCGAGCGTGATGACGCCCCCGCCGCCGCCGCGCGCGAAGCGCAGCGGGTACGGCTTGCCGTCCAGGGACACGTCGAGCGCGCCGCCCTCGCCCTTGCCGCCGGTGATCCGGATGGTGCGGTCGGCGCCGATCTTGTCGCGGTCCCCCTTGCCGACGTCGCCGTGCAGCGTGAGCAGGCCGTCGAGCAGCAACTTCTTGTCGGTGAAGCCGCGCAGCTGCTTGTAGGTGGGGTCGTCCTGGGGGACCTTCACGTACTTGTCGTCCAGCTTGTCCGCCGCCGCCCCGTCGGCCTCGTTCGCCTTGCCGGCGTCCGCCGTGCCGTGGTTCCAGAAGCCGGCGTCCGCCTTGAGGTAGAGGACGTCCCCGATCCGGAGCAGCTCGAACGTGCTGTTCTTCGACGTGACGGAGCCCGCTCCGCCTTTGTCCTTGAGCCGCATGTCGATCTTGTACGTGCCGCCCTTGCTGACCAGGGTGCCGGCCAGCCGGACCATGTCGGAGGAGTCCGCCGCGGCCCGCGCCTTCTTCTCGATCTCCGGCGCGTCCAGTCTGCCGACGCCGTTGGTCCCCTTGTCCGGATCCTCGTCCGCGCACGCGGTCAGCGCCGCGCCGAGCCCCGCGCAGAGCACGACGGCGAGGGTGGCGGTCCGGCGACGGGCCCGGACGGTCGGGACAAAAGAGGTCACAGGCGCACTGCCTCTCATCTGCGTGGCGGGGGGTGGCAGACGGCAGCGTACCTGTGCGGCATACACCTTCCGGCAGAGAGTCGCGACGACCGCTCTCCAGGGCGACCTGCGACGGTACGGGCTAGCCTGAACCCGTCATAACGGTGCAATAAACGTCACAACAGACCGGATGCGTAAGCCGGCGACGAAGGAGGAGGCGCAGGCATGGCAGCAGGGACGCCCCGGGTCTTCGTCTCGCACCTCTCCGGCGTGCCGGTCTTCGACCCGAACGGGGACCAGGTGGGGCGCGTCCGCGACCTGGTCGCCATGCTGCGCGTCGGCGGGCGGCCGCCCCGGCTGCTCGGCATCGTCGTCGAAGTGGTGAGCCGGCGCCGGATCTTCCTCCCGATGACCCGGGTGACGGGCATCGAGTCCGGACAGGTCATCACCACGGGCGTGGTCAACATGCGGCGCTTCGAACAGCGGCCCACCGAACGCCTGGTGCTGGGCGAGTTCCTCGACCGGCGGGTCAGCCTGGTGGAGACCGGCGAGGAGGTCACCATCCTGGACGTCGCGATCCAGCAGCTGCCGGCCCGCCGCGACTGGGAGATCGACAAGTACTTCGTGCGCAAGGGCAGGGGCGGCGCGCTGCGCCGCAAGGGCGAGACCCTGACGGTCGAGTGGTCGGCGGTCAGCGGCTTCTCGCTGGAGGAGCACGGGCAGGGCGCGGAGTCACTGGTCGCCACCTTCGAGAAGCTGCGCCCGACCGATGTGGCCAACGCCCTGCACCACCTCACCCCGAAGCGGCGTGCGGAGGTCGCCGCCGCGCTCGACGACGACCGGCTGGCCGACGTCCTGGAGGAGCTCCCCGAGGACGACCAGGTGGAGATCATCGGCAAGCTCCAGGAGGAGCGCGCGGCGGACGTCCTGGAGGCGATGGACCCCGACGACGCGGCCGACCTGCTGTCCGAGCTGCCCGAGGAGGACAAGGAGCGGCTGCTGACGCTGATGCGCCCGGACGACGCGGCCGATGTCCGGCGCCTGATGTCGTACGAGGAGCGGACGGCGGGCGGCCTGATGACCACCGAGCCGATCATCCTGCGCCCGGACGCCACGGTGGCCGACGCGCTCGCCAGGGTCCGCCAGCAGGACCTGTCCCCCGCGCTCGCCGCCCAGGTGTACGTGTGCCGGTCGCCCGACGAGACGCCCACGGGCAAGTACCTGGGCACGGTGCACTTCCAGCGGCTGCTGCGCGATCCGCCGTTCACCCTGGTCAGCTCGATCGTCGACAGCGATCTGGTGGCGCTGACGCCGGAGACCCCGCTGTCGGTGGTGACCAGCTATCTCGCCGCGTACAACCTGGTCTCGGTGCCCGTGGTGGACGAGAGCGGCTCGCTGCTGGGTGCGGTGACCGTCGACGACGTGCTCGACCACCTGCTGCCCGACGACTGGCGGGAGACCGACTTCCACGGCCGCGAGGGGGTGCTCCGTGGCCGGTGAGGACCGCTCCAGGGCGTCGAACGGCTCGACTGCCCTGACCCGTACCCCCAGGAACCGGCTCGACCAGCCGAAGGACCCGAGGCGGCGGCTGCTGCCCCAGTACGACCCCGAGGCGTTCGGCCGGTTCTCGGAACGGATCGCGCGGTTCCTGGGGACCGGGCGGTTCATCGTCTGGATGACGCTGATCATCATCGTCTGGGTGGTGTGGAACATCTTCGCGCCGGGGAACCTGCGCTTCGACGAGTACCCGTTCATCTTCCTGACCCTGATGCTGTCCCTCCAGGCCTCGTACGCGGCCCCGCTGATCCTGCTCGCACAGAACCGGCAGGACGACCGCGACCGGGTGACCCACGAGCAGGACCGGGCCCAGAACGAGCGCTCCATCGCCGACACCGAGTACCTGACCAGGGAGATCGCGGCGCTGCGGATGGGCCTCGGGGAGGTCGCCACCCGCGACTGGATCCGCTCCGAGCTGGAGGACCTGGTGCGGGACCTCGACGACCGCAGGACGCCGGCGGGGGCCGAGAGCGACGAAGACCGCTGACAAGGCTACTCGCGCGTAGGAAGAGCCGCCGTGATGCCCGCCCGTCTCCCACCACACCCTTTCCAGGAGCGGGGCGCGCACCCGTACTATCGACAGTATGGCTACGGAAGACGCGGTGCTTGAGGCACTGGCGACAGTGAACGACCCGGAGATCCACCGCCCGATCACCGAGCTGGGCATGGTGAAATCGGTCGAGATCGATCCTGATGGTGTAGTCGCTGTCACGGTGTATCTCACCGTTTCCGGCTGCCCGATGCGCGAGACGATCACCAAGAACGTGACCGACGCGGTGGCCCGCGTCGAGGGCGTGTCCCGGGTCGAGGTCACCCTCGACGTGATGAGCGACGAGCAGCGCAAGGACCTGGCGAGCTCGCTGCGCGGCGGCACGGCGGAGCGCGAGGTGCCCTTCGCCCAGCCCGGCTCGCTGACCCGGGTGTACGCGGTCGCCTCCGGAAAGGGTGGCGTCGGCAAGTCCTCGGTGACCGTGAACCTCGCGGCCGCGATGGCCGCCGACGGCCTCAAGGTCGGCGTCGTGGACGCGGACATCTACGGGCACAGCGTGCCCCGGATGCTCGGCGCGGACGGCAAGCCGACCCAGGTCGAGAACATGATCATGCCGCCGTCCGCGCACGGCGTGAAGGTCATCTCCATCGGCATGTTCACCCCGGGCAACGCCCCGGTGGTGTGGCGCGGACCGATGCTGCACCGCGCGCTCCAGCAGTTCCTCGCCGACGTGTACTGGGGTGACCTGGACGTCCTGCTGCTCGACCTGCCGCCGGGCACCGGTGACATCGCGATCTCCGTGGCCCAGCTGGTGCCGAACGCGGAGATCCTGGTCGTCACGACCCCGCAGCAGGCGGCGGCCGAGGTGGCGGAGCGGGCCGGCTCGATCGCCGTACAGACCCACCAGAAGATCGTCGGCGTCGTCGAGAACATGTCGGGCATGCCGTGCCCGCACTGCGACGAGATGGTCGACGTGTTCGGCTCGGGCGGCGGCGCCCGGGTGGCCGAGGGGCTGACGCGCACGGTCGGCGCGGAGGTGCCGGTGCTCGGCTCCATCCCGATCGACGTACGGCTGCGCGAGGGCGGCGACGAGGGCAAGCCCGTCGTCCTGTCCGACCCCGACTCGCCGGCGGGCAAGGCGCTGCGTTCCATCGCGGACAAGCTGAGCGGCCGTCAGCGCGGCCTGTCCGGCATGTCCCTGGGGCTCACCCCGCGCAACAAGTTCTGACCCCGGACAGGCGCATGGCGGGCCGGGGCGGTGCTCCCCGGCCCGCCCCGGTCCCGCCTGCGGCTACGCGTACGACGTGATGTCGCCGACGGCCGAGAAGCCCAGCCCGTAAGCGCTCATGCCCCGCCCGTACGCCCCGATGTGCACCCCGCCGTGCGCCGACCCGGCCAGCACCCAGCCGAACTCGGACTCGCGGTAGTGGAAGGCCACCGGCACCCCGTCGACCGGCAGCGAGAGCGCCGACCACTCGGGGCCGTCCAGATCGTCGGCCAGCTCGAAGGCCGTCTCCGTCTGCTGGTCCAGCCAGTCGTCCCGCAGGGTGTGGTCCATCTGCGCGGGCCAGGTGTAGGCCAGCAGGCCCGAGCCGGCCAGCCAGGCCGCCGAGGAGACCGTCGTGGCGTCCAGGACACCCGTACCGTCGCCGCTGCGCCGCACCGGGCTGCTGGCCACGGTCACGACGACGGCGAACCGCTGTCTGTCCTCGCCCGCGTCGCTGCGTACCGAGGGTTCGTCGCCGTGGCCCGTGGAGCCGTGCTGCACCGTGCCGTCCGCGGCGGTGCCCACCTGCATCAGCCAGCGCGGCCCGGTGAACGCCTCGTCAAGTCCGTACCAGGGGAAAGGCGCCTTCAGATAGCCGTCGACCGTGAGCCGGGCCGCCGGCACCCCCTCTGCCGTGCCTGTGTCCGGCGCACCATCCGCGCCCACCCGACTCGTTGTCTCCATCTGTCCGGCCGCCTCCTCGATCCGTAGGGTCCGGAGCGGCCCGCCCCCCTCGGGCGTCCTCACAACCGGACAGATGGAGAATAGCCATACCGTCCGGACGAGTCGGGATTGACGGGTGTCAGGTGGCGTCTGCGTCGAACGGCGGGTGATCGTCCTTCGCGGGCTGCTCACGCTTCTTGAGCAGGTCCGGAGCGCCTGCGGAGCCGTTCGCCGCGGTGATCGCGGAACCGCCCGACACGCCGCTCTTCGCCTCCACCGACGAGGTCGCGCGGCCGTTGACCGCGTCCGATACCTCGGAGACCTCCTTGCGCAGGTCGAAGCTCTCGCGGATCTCCTTCAGCCCGAGATCGTCGTTGCCGTCCATGAGCTGCTTGCGGACGAACGTCTTGGGGTTGAGGTCCTCGAACTCGAAGTCCTTGAACTCCGGGCCGAGCTCCGTGCGGATGTCTTCCTTGGCGCTCTCGGAGAACTCACGGATCTTGCGGATGAAGCCCGTGACGTCCTGGATCACCTTGGGCAACTTGTCCGGACCGAAGATGAGCACGCCGATGATCGCGAGCGCCACCAGTTCGAGTGGTCCTATGTCATTGAACACCTTGCGGCTCCTCGTGTTCTCCGCGACCAGGTCGGATGAGGTCCGGACCCGGCCCACGGTACCCGGCCGAACTGTCCGCGCGGTAGCTTCCCGTGTCCGTCACGTGCCGGTTGCCGAACCGAGCGTCAAAGTCATGGTCAGGTCTTTACCACCGCGGGTCAGCCTGAGGTCCAGCCGGTCCCCCGGCCGGTGCGAGCGGATCTTCACGATCAGCTCCTCGCCACTGTGCACCCGGGCGCCGTTCACCTCGGTGATGACGTCGCCGGGCCGGATCCCGGCCTTGTCGCCCGGACCGCCCTGCGTGACGGACGACTTGCCGTCCGCGCCCTGCTGCCCGGCCTTGGCGCCGTCACCGGTGTACTTCATGTCGAGCGTGACGCCGATCACCGGGTGGGTGGCCTTCCCGGTGTTGATCAACTCCTCGGCGACCCGCTTGCCCTGGTTGATCGGGATGGCGAAGCCGAGACCTATGGAGCCTGCCTGGCCGCCCTCGGTCGTCGAGCCGCTGTCCGCGGCACGGATGGCGCTGTTGATCCCGATGACGTGCGCGTCGGTGTCGACCAGCGGCCCGCCGGAGTTGCCCGGGTTGATCGGGGCGTCGGTCTGCAGCGCGTCGACGTAGCTGATGTCGCTGCCGTCGCCCTTCTCGCCGCCTGCCGTGATCGGCCGGTCCTTGGCGCTGATGATGCCGGAGGTGACCGTGTTGGACAGGTCGAACGGTGCCCCGATGGCCACCACCGGGTCGCCCACCCGCACGTTGTCGGAGTTGCCGAGCGGCAGCGGCTTCAGCCCCGAGACGCCGCTGACCTTGACCACGGCCAGGTCGTAACCACTGTCCTTGCCCACCACCTCGGCGTTCGCCGTCTCGCCGCCGCTGAACGTCACGGTGATCTCACCGGACGAACCGGCTGGGGCCACGACGTGGTTGTTGGTGAGGATGTGTCCCTTGTTGTCGAGGACGAAGCCGGTGCCGGTGCCGGACTCGGTGCTGCCGCTGACGTGCAGGGTCACCACGCTGGGCAGCGCGCTGGCCGCGATACCGGCGACGCTGTCGGGGGCGCGGCCGCCGCTGTTGCGGGCGTCCTGGTCCAGTTCGATCTGGGTGAGGCCGCCGTTGCGCTCTATGTAGGCGCCTATCCCGCCGCCGATGCCGCCCGCCACCAGGGCCAGGAGCAGCGCGCCGACGAGCACGGAGCCGCGCCGGTTCTTCCGCCGGCCGCCGTCGGCGTGGAGCGGGGGGCCGGGGTTGGTGATCAGGGGCTGCCGGGGCGCGCCCCAGGGGTCGTACTGAAGCCATTGCGGCGACGGGGGGTGGTGGGGCTGGGGTTGCTGCGCGGGCTGGGGCTGCTGATGGGGCTGGGTCTGCTGGGGCTGCTGGGGGCCCTGCGGCAGTGCGGCCGGGGGCGGGAAGGCGGCCGGTGGGACGGAGGCCGGGGCGGGCGCCGGTACGGGGGCGGGCGCTGGGGCCGGGGCCGGCGCGGTCGTGATGCCCGCGCCGTTTGTCCCCGAGTAGGGCGGCGGTACGGGGGTGCCGTGTGCCGGGGTCTGGACCGGCCGCTGCACGGGGGGCGCGGGTGCCCAGGGGCCGGGGCCGCCGTAGGGCGGGGTGCTGTACTGGTCGGGCTCGTGCAGCGGCCGCGCCGCCCGTGGCGCGGCCTCGGCCGTCACGGACGCCTCCGGCTCCGCCTCGGCCCCGCCGCTCTGCGCGATCGATTCCGACGGGGGCACCGCGTCCTCGACGGGCGACGGCTCCTGAGGCGCTGTGTCCGTGCTGCGCCCCGGCGTGGGCCTGCTCCACCACTTCGCCTTCGGCTCGGTGGGCTTCCCGTCGTCCATGCTCTCCCCGCAACTGCCTCAACTGGCCTCTGCACGCCCCCCAGGGCGTCCCTCCCGGAAATCCTGCCGGAATTCAACCAGGTTTGTGCATGCCCTGCGCGGACGTATGTCAGCGACGCGGAAGGAGCGGCTGCCCGTGGTTGGCGGGAACCGGCAGTCCGGCCGCCGATGTGGGGGTCCGGGACGGCTCGGGGGAGGCCGTGGAGAGTCCGCTGCCGAGCGCCTCGGCGAACAGCGGGCTGGTGCCGTTGGGACGTATCAGCGAAGGCGCGGACACGTTGGCCTGGACGGGCAGCGCGTAACGGCTCCCGGTGAGACCACCGGTGCCGAGCAGGGGCGGGGCCGAGGAGAACGCCAGCGGCGCGGCGTTCATGACGAGGGAGACCCGGCGGTCGCCGATGCCGGCGGCTGCGAGCGCGCCGTGGCCGCTCCCGCCGCGGCGGCTGACGGTGGTGCCGCTCTCGGCGCGCGCGTCGGCGTCCAGCGGTGTGACGCTGGAGCCCGGCCCCTCGGCCCGGGTCGGGGAATCGGGTCCCGCGTCCGTCGGGAGGGCGCCGCCCAGGGCGATGGCGGCGAGCGAGACGGCACTGGCGGCGGCGAACGCGAACCTGCGGCCCCGCCACGGCGAACGGTCGGCCTCGCGGCTGACCTCGTGGATACGGAAGGCGGGCAGGGCCGGTCCGGCCGGAAGGACCGCGGCGGAACCGTGCGCGGCCGGGAGGTATCCGAAGCCGTCGAGCGGCGAGCCGCCCGAGGACGAGTCGACGCGGCTGCCGAGCGGCCGCGTCACGGGAAAGACTCCGTCACCGAAACGGCCTGAGCCGCCCATTGGTCTTCCCCGACTGTCGTCGTCACCACCCGGTCCACCGGGAAGGCCCTGCAAGCGGGCAAGGAAGCCCTCGGAGGGAGAGGGCGGGGCCGAGTCGGCGAAGACACTCTTCAGGCGCCGCTGGGCGGCAGCCTCGGCCTTGCACTTGGCGCAGGTCGCGAGGTGGGCGAGCACCCGGTCACGGGCGTCGTGTTTGAGCTCGCCGTCGACAAGCGCGGCGAGCCGGTCCCCCAGGTGTTGTTCCGCGGAGGTCGGACCTGTGCCACTCACGCCGCTCCGCCCTCCCCTGCCGCGAGGACCCCGGTGAGCGAGCGCTGCTCGGCACGGGCCTCGGGCGAACGGTGCTGCAGCGCCTTGCGCAGGTGGGAGCGCCCGCGGTGGATACGGCTGCGCACGGTGCCGAGCTTCACGCCGAGTGTCGCGGCGATCTCCTCGTACGAAAGTCCCTCGATGTCACAGAGCACGACCGCGGCCCGGAACTCGGGCGCGAGGGTGTCCAGCGCCTGCTGGACGTCGGCGTCGAAGTGGGTGTCGTTGAAGACCTGCTGCGGCGACGGCTCACGGCTCGGCAGCCGCTCGGCGGCGTCGTCACCGAGGGAGTCGAATCTGATCCGCTGCTTGCGGCGCACCATGTCCAGGAACAGGTTGGTCGTGATGCGGTGCAGCCAGCCCTCGAAGGTGCCGGGCGTATAGGTCGACAGCGAACGGAACACCCGGACGAAGACCTCCTGAGTGAGGTCCTCGGCGTCGTGCTGGTTTCCCGTCAGTCGATAGGCAAGGCGGTAGACACGACCGCTGTGCGTGCTGACGATCTCTTCCCATGAGGGCGGCGTCCACGCCTGGGAGTGCGCATCCGAGGCGAAGGTCGCGGTCGTTGCGGAGTCGTTGGAAGAACGGTCAGCAATGTTGGTCACGGATTTCGGCTCACCCACCGACCTGAAGAAGCGCCGCAGCACTCCTCCCCGATCCACAGGCGCAGCCGCACCTCCCCTATCGGCTCTGGTGGTGTCCAGTGGAGCCCCTACCATAGCCACCTCGCCCGTTAGCTCCGGATAAGCCTTTTTCCTGCTGGGGCCGGGGACAGCCCCGGGAACCGACTGCCCGTGATTCCCGGACCCGATCTGCGGGACCGATCAACGGGCTTTCCCCTCTCCTTCCATAACGCCCGGTCCCATCTGCGGGTTCCCGGGTGCAGCGGATACAGTCACCGTTGCGCCAACTACGGGGACAGGAGAGGGCCATCACAGCCAACCGGCAGACGAGCTGGGCGTTCGCCGACGCCTTTGTCGCCGAGGACGAAGCACTGCGCTGGGCCCGGGACCGGGCACGGGACGCGGGGCTCCGCTCGGTGTCACCGGGCACCGGCGCAGCGCTGCGCCTGCTCGCTGCCACGACGGACGCCAAAGCGGTCGCCGAAATCGGCACCGGTACGGGCGTGTCCGGCATCTATCTGCTGCACGGGATGCGGCCCGACGGGGTGCTGACCACGGTCGACCCGGAACCCGAGCGCCAGCAGTTCGCCCGCGATGCCTTCCGGGCGGCGGGCTTCGCCGCCAACCGGGCCCGCTTCATCCCCGGCCGCGCGCTGGACGTGCTCCCCCGGCTGGCGGACGGCGGATACGACCTCGTCTTCTGCGACGGCGACCGGATGGAGAGCCTGGACTGCCTCGCTGAATCGTTGCGCCTGCTGCGACCTGGCGGTCTGGTGTGCTTCGAGGGCGTTTTCGCGGACGGCCGTACGGTCGACTCGGCGCCCCAGCCCGCAGAGGTACTGCGCCTGCGCGAGCTGCTGCGCGCGGTCCGCGAGAGCCAGGAGCTGATGGCGACCCTGCTGCCGGTGGGCGACGGCCTGCTCTGCGCGGTACGGCGCGGCTAGGACCTCTCGAAGGCCCTGGTCCCGACCGAAGGCCCTGGCCCCGATTTCCACGGCGGTCCCGATTCCACGGCACCGGACGCACTACTGCCCCGGCACGGAATCCGTGCCGGGGCAGTAGTGAAGTGTGGGCTCCTCTGCGTCAGCCGACGACCTTCTTGAGGGCATCGCCCAGCGCACCGGCCTCGTCCGGAGTCAGCTCCACGACAAGCCGACCGCCGCCTTCGAGCGGAACGCGCATGACGATGCCCCGCCCCTCCTTTGTCACCTCGAGCGGGCCGTCGCCCGTCCGCGGCTTCATGGCCGCCATGCTCGTTCCCCTTCCTGAAACCAGCTCATCGCAACCGGCGGCCCCATGACAGGCGCTGCCTCACCGGCATCGAACACATTGCTTCCAGGCCATTATCCCGCATCACAGACCCCGATGACCAACATCGCTCTGCATCGCTTGCGCAACGCGCTCGCTCAAAACCACCCAATTCGGCGAACGGACTGCGATACTCCGTCCCCCTTACCCCTCCATCGGGGCGTAATTGTTAGACGCAGGTCACATGTTCGCGTCCGCCGAAGTCGGCCATGCTTGCCTCGACAGACTTTGGACGAGGCGCAAAAGGGGACTCCACATGGCCGACGCCGTGCTCTGCGACGTGAGCGACGGGCTCGCGACGATCACGATCAACCGTCCCGACGCGATGAACGCGATGAACACCGCGGCCAAGGTGGCGCTGCGTGACGCACTGATGTCCGTCGCCGCCGATCCGGCCGTGCGGGCGGTCCTGCTCACCGCCGCCGGTGAGCGTGCCTTCTGCGTCGGGCAGGACCTCAAGGAACACGTGGCCAAGCTGGCGGAGGCCCGGGAGTCGGACGGCGGCAACGCCCTCAGCACCGTGCGGGAGCACTACAACCCCATAGTGCGGGCCATCACCGAGATGCCGAAGCCCGTCGTCGCCGGGGTCAACGGGGTGGCGGCCGGTGCCGGTTTCGGTTTCGCCCTCGCCTGCGACTACCGGGTGGTCGCGGACACCGCGTCGTTCAACACCTCGTTCGCGGGTGTCGCGCTCACCGCCGACTCGGGCGTCTCCTGGACGCTGCCCCGGCTGATCGGCCCGAGCCGCGCCGCCGACCTGCTGCTCTTCCCGCGTTCGATCTCCGCGAAGGATGCCCAGGACCTGGGCATCGTGAACAGACTGGTACCCACCGCGGAGCTCGCCGCCGAGGCCGCCGCGGTGGCCCGCAAGCTGGCGGACGGCCCGACGGTGGCCTACGCCGCGCTCAAGGAGTCCCTCGCGTACGGGGCGGGTCACACCCTCGGGGAGGCGCTGGAGAAGGAGGACGAACTCCAGACCCGGGCGGGCGCGTCGCAGGACCACGCGATCGCGGTGCGGGCCTTCCTCGACAAGGAACGGCCCAAGTACCTCGGGCAGTAGCCGCCCCACGCCCCGGGAGCGGGCCCGCTCCTACGCCTCGGTGCCGCGTGCCACGCAGTCGACGAGATGGTCGTCGACCAGCCCGCACGCCTGCATCAGGGCGTAGGCGGTGGTGGGGCCGATGAAGCGGAGCCCCCGCTTCTTGAGGTCCTTGGACAGCGCCGTGGACTCCGCCGTGACCGCCGGGACGTCCCCGAGCGTCCGAGGGGCGGGCCGGGTGGCCGGGTCCGGGGCGTACGACCAGATCAGCTCGTCCAGCTCACCGCTCCGCCAGCCGGCCAGCACCTTGGCGTTGGCCATGGTGGCGTCCACCTTCGCGCGGTTGCGGATGATGCCCTCGTCGGCCAGCAGCCGCTCCCGGTCGACGTCCGTGAACCGCGCCACGGCGGGGATACTGAACCCGGCGAACGCGCTGCGGAAGCCTTCCCTGCGGCGCAGGATCGTCAGCCAGGACAGGCCCGACTGGAACGCCTCCAGGCACAGCCGCTCGAAGAGCGCGTCATCGCCGTGGACCGGGCGGCCCCATTCCGAGTCGTGATAGGCCAGGTAGTCGTCGGTGGACAGGCCCCACGGGCAGCGCAGCCGGCCGTCCGCCGCGGCTTCGGCTCCGCCGCTCATCGCCCGCCCTCCTCGTCCGGCCGAGGTGCGGCGCCGCCGTTCCCGGGGCTCGCCGGGGGCTGCCCCTGCTGATGCGGCTCCTGCTGCGGCTGCCAAGGGGCCTGCCAGGGCGTCTGGGACCGCCCCTGGTGCTCCTGGTGCTCCTGGAGGAGATCGGGCTCCTTGAGGAGATCCGGGCCGCCCGCCCTGGTGGCCTGCGCACCGGCGAGCGCCGACTCCAGCTCCGCGATCCGCGCGTCCCGCTCGGCGAGTTCGGCGCCGAGCCGGCCCAGCGCCTCGTCGACATCCGTCATCCGGTAGCCGCGGGCGGCGACCGGCAGCCTGAGCGCCTGGACATCCGCGTGGCCGACCGGGCGCGTCGCGGGCAGCGGATCGACCAGCTGCTCGGGCGCCACGTCCTGGAGGATGGCGCTCCTCCCTCCGCCGATCACCGCGAGGGTGACCGCGGCGACCACAACCACCATCGCGAGCAGCAAGAACCAGAACACGCGCATCTCCCCGGGAGCGGAATTTCGTCCGGCTCCGATCGTGCCATGAGGCACCGACAGTCGGTGCCCCGCCCGGTGCGGCTCGCACGGTTCGGCATGCCCGTAAGGAGCGGACGTGCCGGGCGGCGTGACGGGGCAGGCCGTGCCGGGCGAGGCATTAGGGTCGCAGTCGGTCCCGGCGGGAGATGCGCCGGGGGATTCACAGGGAGATTCACGGGATGCGAAGCGGTGCGCTCAGGCTGGGGCGGCGCGAGTTCGGTGCGCACGAGCCGGTGATCATGGCGATCGTGAACCGCACCCCGGACTCCTTCTACGACCAGGGCGCGACCTTCCGTGACGAGCCGGCGCTCTCCCGCGTCGAGCAGGCGGTGGCGGACGGTGCCGCGATCATCGACATCGGCGGGGTGAAGGCCGGCCCCGGCGAAGAGGTCACCGCCCACGAGGAGGCCCGCCGGACCGTCGGGTTCGTCGCGGAGGTGCGCCGGCGTCACCCGGACGTGGTGATCAGTGTCGACACCTGGCGCCACGACGTCGGTGAGGCGGTCTGCGAGGCCGGCGCCGATCTGCTGAACGACGCGTGGGGCGGCGTCGATCCCAGGCTCGCGGAGGTGGCCGCACGGTACGGGGCGGGCCTCGTGTGCACGCACGCGGGCGGCGCCGAGCCGCGGACCCGGCCGCACCGGATCGGGTACGAGGACGTGATGGCGGACATCCTGCGGGTGACCGTGGGGCTGGCCGAGCGGGCCGTCGGGCTGGGCGTCCGGCCGGACGGCATCATGATCGACCCGGGTCACGACTTCGGGAAGAACACCCGCCACTCCCTGGAGGCGACGCGCCGCCTCGAGGAGATGACGGAGACGGGCTGGCCGGTGCTGGTCTCGCTGTCCAACAAGGACTTCGTGGGCGAGACGCTCGACCGCCCGGTGAAGGAACGCCTGATCGGCACGCTGGCGACGACCGCGGTGTCCGCGTGGCTGGGGGCGCGGGTGTACCGGGTGCACGAGGTGGCGGAGACGCGGGACGTCCTGGACATGGTGGCGGCCATCGCCGGGCACCGGGCGCCGGCCGTGGCGCGGCGGGGGCTCGCGTAGCGGGGGCGGGGGCGGCGCCCCCGTAACCGGGGCTCCGCCCCGGACCCCGCTCCTCGAACGCCGGAGGGGCTGGGACTCGCGGACACGGCACGGTCCAAACGAGAGGCCCTAGTGGCCGACCTCCTTCGTCACCAGTGCCACCGCCTCGTCCACGTCGTCCGTGACGTGGAACAGCAGCAGGTCCTTCGCGGAGGCCTTGCCCTGGGCGATCACCGTGTCGCGGAGCCAGTCGACCAGGCCGCCCCAGTACGCCGTGCCGAAGAGCACGATCGGGAAGCTGGTGACCTTGCCCGTCTGGACGAGCGTGAGCGCCTCGAAGAGCTCGTCCAGCGTGCCGAGCCCGCCGGGCAGGACGACGAAGCCCTGCGCGTACTTCACGAACATCGTCTTGCGGACGAAGAAGTAGCGGAAGTTGACGCCGATGTCGACGTGCGGGTTGAGGCCGGACTCGAAGGGCAGCTCGATGCCCAGACCGACCGAGACCCCCTTCGCCTCCCGCGCCCCCTTGTTCGCCGCCTCCATCGCTCCGGGGCCGCCCCCGGTGATCACCGCGAAGCCCGCTTCGACCAGCGCCTTGCCGAGCCGTACGCCCGCCTCGTACTCCGGCGCGTCGACCGGTGTGCGGGCCGAGCCGAAGACGCTGATGGCGCTCGGCAGTTCGGCCAGGGCGCCGAATCCCTCGACGAACTCCGACTGGATGCGCATCACCCGCCAGGGGTCGGTGTGCACCCACTCGGAGTCACCCTCGGAGTCCAGCAGCCGCTGATCGGTGGTGCCGGGCTGTACCTGGTCCCTGCGGCGCAGCACCGGGCCGAGTCGCTGTTCCTCGGGAATCCGTGCTCCCTCGGGGTTGCCCATGACCTGCTCCCTCCGACGACGTCAGAACCGCCCTGCGGCGCTCTGTCTCCGCCCAGCGTAGATCGCCGGAGGTTACGGGCAGGGGAATGCCGGAGGTCAGGTCGTGAGCCAGGAGCGGAGCCGCGCCTCGCAGTGGGTGATCCGCTCGACCGACACGTGCTCGTTGCGCTTGTGGGCGAGGATCGGATCGCCGGGGCCGTAGTTCACGGCGGGGACGCCGAGCGAGCCGAAGCGCGCCACGTCCGTCCAGCCGAACTTGGGCCGGGCGGTGCCGCCGACCGCGTCCATGAACGCCTTGGCCGCGGGGTGGGAGAGGCCGGGCATCGCCGCGCCGGAGTGGTCGTCGACGACGAATTCGGCGACGCCGCAGCCGGCGAAGACCTCGTGGACGTGGGCCAGCGCCTCCGCCTCGCTCAGGTCGGGGGCGTAGCGGTAGTTGACGACGACGGTGCAGGCGTCGGGGATGACGTTGTTGGCGACGCCGCCCTCGATGCGTACGGCGTTGAGCCCCTCGTGGAACTCCAGCCCGTCGATCACCGGCTTGCGCGGCTCGTACGCGGCGAGCCTGGCCAGGATCGGGGTGGCGCCGTGGATGGCGTTGGACCCCATCCAGCTGCGCGCGGAGTGTGCCCGCTCCCCTTCTGTACGGAGGAGGACGCGCAGCGTGCCCTGGCAGCCGCCCTCGACCTCGCCGTTGGAACCCTCCAGGAGGACGGCGAAGTCGGCCGCCAGCCAGTCGGGGTGGGCGTCGGCGATGTGTCCGAGGCCGTTGAGGTGTGCGGCGACCTCCTCGTTGTCGTAGAAGACGAAGGTGAGGTCGCGGTTGGGCTCGGGCACCGTCGCGGCGATCCTCAGCTGGACGGCCACGCCGGACTTCATGTCGGAGGTCCCGCAGCCCCACAGCAGCCCGTCCGCGTCGAGCCGGGAGGGCACGTTGTCCGCGATCGGCACGGTGTCGATGTGCCCGGCGAGCAGGACGCGCTCGGCGCGGCCGAGGTCCGTCCTGGCGACGACGTTGTTGCCGTACCGGTCGACGGTCAGGTGCGGGAGGGTCCGCAGCGCCGTTTCGATGGCGTCAGCGAGGTCCTTCTCCTCCCCGCTGACCGAGGGGAAGTCGACGAGCCGGGCGGTGAGCGCGGGTCCGTCCAATGTGAGGTCAAGGGTGCTTTCGGCCATGGCTACGACCCTAGTGCCTCGCGTACGGTGGCCCCGTGCCCCGGACCGACTCCTCCGCCCGCCGACACACCGGCCGCCGCCGCAGCCGCCGGCTCCGCGTCGCGGCCGCCTTCGCCGTGCTCGTGGCCGTGGGCGGTTATCTGACCGTCTCCTACCTTTCGGGCGGTACGAGCTCCGACCAGTGCACCGTGCGTTCGGCGGACGGTTCGTCCGGTGAGGGGCGCACCTACCGGCTGAGTCCGGAGCAGGCCGCGAACGCCGCGACGATCTCGGCCGTCGGGACCACGCGCGGGATGCCGGAGCGGGCGGTGACGATCGCGCTGGCGACGGCCCTCCAGGAGTCCGGGCTGCGCAACATCGACCACGGCGACCGGGACTCCCTGGGGCTGTTCCAGCAGCGGCCCTCGCAGGGCTGGGGTACCGGGCAGCAGATCCTGGACCCGGTGTACTCGGCCGGGAAGTTCTACGAGCACCTGGCCGAGGTCCCGGGCTACTCGCGGCTGCCGCTGACGGTGGCCGCGCAGCGCGTGCAGCGCAGCGGTTTCCCGCAGGCGTACGCGAAGCACGAGCCGGACGCCGCGCTGCTCGCGGCCGTGCTGACCGGCCGGACGCCGGCCGCGCTTACCTGTTCGCCGCCGCGCAGCACGGCCGGGACGGGCGATGTCTCGAAGGTCCGGGCCGCGCTGACCCGTAGTTTCGGGAAGGACGCGCTGCCGTCCGCGGACGCGGCGGACGGCCGGACCCCGACCGCCGGTGCGACGGCCCGGGGCTCACTCTCGGTGCCGGTGCGATCGGGCGGCGCGGCCGCGGAGAGCGGTGTTCCGCAGCACGGCTGGGAACTGGCGCACTGGGCGGTCGCACAGTCCGAGGGGCTGGGCATCGACGAGGTGGCGTACGCGGGCCAGGTGTGGAGGGCCGGATCGGGCTGGCGGACCGAAAGCAGGAAAACGGGCACCACAGAGGTCCGTATGCGCTTCGTGCATTAGTGCGGCCGGTCCCTCGTACAGGGGGTCCGGGCATTCCTGGAACAGGCTCCGCACACGGGTTCGCGTGACCCCTTCGGGAGGGTCCAATTTCCTTGCGGGCAAAGGGAAGTGACGGTTCGTCCAACGGCCGGGGAATGCATTGTCTGCCCGGGTTCCTCCGTTGCGGATTATGTGACGCATTGCCGACTCTTTACGTCGGTTCACCGCAACCTCCCCCGCCCCCAGGACGGTTGTCATGACGTCCGGTCCACGGACAGTGCAGATTCCACACCCCGTCGAAGGAGCATCATGTCCCTCCCCCTGACCCGTCGGATCGCCCGTACCGCGCTGCTGATCGCGGCGGGTGCGGCCCCCGTGGTCGGTGCGGCCGGTGCCGCCGGTGCCGCGGAGCTCCCGCAGGCTCCGGAGCTCGGCGGTCTCACCACCGTCGACGGCGCCGGTCTCGGCAAGACGGTCGACGGCGTGTCCAAGCAGGGCGCCGAGACCGGCGGCAAGGTCGTCGGGACCACGCTGCCGGTGGCGAGCAAGACCCTCGGCGAGACGGCCGGCAAGGCCGCCCCCGCCGTCGGCAAGGCCGCGACCGGCGGTGCGACCGACACCCTCGGTGGCGCGGCCAAGGGCGGACTGCCCACCGGCAGCCTCGGCGGCCTGCCGACGCAGGGCCTGCCGCTCGGCTGATCCACGCCGCACCGGTACGGCAACGCGCGAGGGCCTGAGGAGTGCGCACCCCTCAGGCCCTCGCGCGTGTCACCGGACGGGCGCTCAGCCCAGTCGCTTGACCGCGGCCGCCACGCGCTCGTCCGTGGCCGTGAACGCCACGCGCACGAAGCGGTCTCCGGCCGGGCCGTAGAAGTCCCCGGGCGCCACCAGGATGCCCAGCTCCGCCAGGTACGCCACGGTGTCCCAGCAGGGCTCGTCGCGGGTCGCCCACAGGTAGAGGCTCGCCTCGCTGTGCTCGATCCGGAAGCCGTGGGCCTCCAGCGCCGTGCGCAGGGCGGCGCGGCGGGCGGCGTAGCGGGCGCGCTGCCCGGTCACGTGCGCGTCGTCACCGAGCGCGGCGACGGCGGCCGCCTGGACCGGTGCGGGCGTCATCATCCCGCCGTGCTTGCGGATCAGCAGCAGCTCGCCCAGGACGGCCGCGTCGCCCGCGATGAAAGCGGCGCGGTACCCGGCGAGGTTGGAGCGCTTGGAGAGCGAGTGGACGGCGACGACGCCCTCGTACGTACCGCCGCAGACGTCCGGGTGGAGCACCGAGACCGGTTCGGCCTCCCAGCCCAGCTCCAGGTAGCACTCGTCGCTGAGGACCAGCACGTCGTGCTCGCGCGCCCAGGCGACGATCCGGGTCAGCTCGTCCTTGGCCAGCACCTTGCCGGTCGGGTTGGACGGGGAGTTGAGCCAGAGCAGCTTGAGCCCGGCCGGGTCCAGCTCGGTCGGGTCGTCGTACGCGACCGGCTCGGCGCCGCAGAGCCGGGCGCCGACCTCGTAGGTCGGGTAGGCGAGCCGGGGGTAGGCGACCTTGTCGCCGGCGCCGAGGCCGAGCTGGGTCGGCAGCCAGGCCACCAGTTCCTTGGAGCCGACGACGGGCAGCACGTTCTCGTGGGTCACCGAGACCGCGCCGAGCCGCCGCTCCACCCACCCGGTGAGCGCGTCGCGCAGCGCGGCGGTCCCCCACACCGTCGGGTAGCCGGGGCTGTCCGAAGCGGCGACGAGCGCCCGCTGGATCAGCTCGGGCACCGGGTCGACGGGGGTGCCGACGGACAGGTCCACGATGCCGTCCGGGTGGCCCTCGGCCGTCGACTTGTAGGGCGCGAGCCGGTCCCAGGGAAAGACGGGGAGGCGGGAGGAGACTGCTGCGGACACGGATCTCTGCTTTCTGGTGCGGGGTTCGGGCTCATGACACGGCGGAGGTCACGGCCGATGTGACGGCCGGCGTCGCGGCGGGGAGGGGTGCGGAAACGCCTCGGTCCCGCACGGTGACGAGCCGTACGGGACCGGGGTGACGCACGTGCCGGACGCTGCTACTGGTTCTGCGGCGGCAAGGCCGCGATGAACGCGTGGTCGCGCTCGATCAGACCCAGCTTGGAAGCACCACCCGGCGACCCGAGGTCGTCGAAGAACTCGACGTTCGCCTTGTAGTAGTCCTTCCACTCCTCCGGGGTGTCGTCCTCGTAGAAGATCGCCTCGACCGGGCAGACCGGCTCACAGGCCCCGCAGTCGACGCACTCGTCCGGGTGGATGTACAAGGACCGCTGGCCCTCATAGATACAGTCGACGGGGCACTCTTCGATGCAGGCCTTGTCCTTTACGTCGACACAAGGCTGCGCGATGACGTAGGTCACGCTGTCGTTCCTCCTCGGTAGGGCGTTGGCTCTCGCGCGGGAGCGCGGCGTCGTCGATGCCCGCACCTAGTATCTCCGTTCCCGGGCACGATCCGAACAGGAGGGGCGGACAGAGCTGTGGAATTCACCATCGGCGGACGGCTGGAGATCCGGATCACACCGGCTGACGTGGGCAAACGGGTCTCGGTCCGCCGCCTGCTCCAGGACGGTCCGCAGGGGCCGAAATTCACTGACACGGTTGGCGTTCTCACATCGTGGGACAGCGGTGTGCTGTCCGTCACACCGAAGAGCGGTGAAACCGTCCGCATCGCGGAATCGTCCCTGGTGGCGGGGAAGACCGTACCGGCCGCGCCGCCCAGGCGACGCGGCCCGGCGGCCTCCTTCGGCGAACTCGCCCGGGTCTGTGCCCGTGCCTGGCAGCCGGTGGAGAGCGAGCCGCTCGGTGACTGGCTGCTGCGCGCCGCCGGCGGGTTCACCCGGCGCGCCAACTCCGTGCTGCCGCTGGGGGATCCGGGCGTTCCGCTCGACGCCGCGCTCGCGCGGGTGCGGCAGTGGTACGCCGACCGGGATCTGGTGCCCTACGTCCAGACGGCGACCGGGGCGCAGGGCACCCAGGAGGAGCTGTGCGCGGCGCTGGAGGAGCACGGATGGCGGCGCGAGGTGACGGCGGAGGTGCGGATCGCGTCGCTGGCCCCGATCGGTGATCTGGCGGCCGAGGTGTCGCGGGTGCGCCTCAGCCGTGCGGTGGACGCGGCGTGGCTCTCGCGCTACCAGCGCTTCGAGACCCCTGGCCCGGAGGTTGGGGCGGTGCTCGGCAGCGGTCCGTCGGTGTGGTTCGCGACCGTGGCGGGCGATGACGGCGGGGCCGCGCCCGCCGCGATCGGCCGCTGCGTGGTGGACGGGCGGTGGGCCGGGTTCATGGCCGTCGAGGTGGCCCCCGGGCACCGGCGCCGGGGACTGGCCACCACGGTGATGACCGCACTGGCCCGGCAGGCGATGGACGAGGGCGCCTCGGCCGGGTGGCTCCAGGTGGAGGCGGAGAACGAAGGCGCCCGTGCGCTGTACGACGGGATGGGGTTCGCCACCCACCACCGCTACCACCACTTCCGGCCGACGTAGCGCGATGGCTCCCGAGAGGCACGACAGGGAAGAGATCCGCCGCCGGTTCGCGGAGGAAGCGCGGGCCGAGCGGCCGGACCTGGCGCTGCTCTGCCTGCTGCTGGCGGCGGAGGCGGATCCCGCGCTGGACGCGAACGGGATCGACGCGGCGCAGATCGAGCTGGACCGGCTCGCGGGCCTGCTGCCGTACGGGCTGCGCGGCGGCCGGGCCTGGGCCTCCGCACTGGCCGAACTGCTCGGTGAACGGTACGGGTTCGAGGGCTCGTCGGCGGAGTACCAGCGCCTTGAATCGTCCCTGCTGCACGAGGTGCTGCGGCGCCGGCGCGGGCTGCCGATCCTGCTGTCGGTGGTGTGGATCGAGGTGGCCCGGCGGGCGGGCGCCCCGGTGTACGGGGTGGCGCTGCCGGGCCACTTCGTGGTCGGTTTCGGCGATCCGGAGGAGCCGGTGCTGGCCGATCCGTTCGCCGGCGGCCGTCCGCTGTCGGGCCAGGACGCGGAACTGCTGGTGGCGGGCGCGACCGGGGAGCCGCTTGAGCCGTCGATGCTGGTACCCGCGCGGCCGCTGGAGACGGTGCTGCGGATCCTGAACAACATCCGGGCCTGGGCGGCGGCCCGCCCGGAACGCTCCGACGTGGCGCTGTGGGCGGTGGAGCTGTCCCTGCTGCTGCCCTCGCACCCGGCCCGGCTGCGGTACGAACGGGCTCAGTTGCTCGTCCGCAGCGGGGAGTTCCTGCGCGGGGCGGCGGAACTGGAGGAGTACGCGGACGTGGTCGCGGATGTCGAGCCGGAGGCCGCGGAGGCGGTCCGGCGCAGCGCGCGGGCGGCGCGGGCCCGGCTCAACTGAGCCGGTGGCGGGCCCGCGGCCGCCTCAGCCGCCGGACGGGCCCGGCCCCCGCAGCGCCGCGTGCAGCAGGTACTCCTTCCGGTCGAGCGGGTTGTGGTCGGTGCGGGAGCGCCTCGGGAGGGCGCCGACGACCGGCCGGTGCGTGGCGAACGCGGATTCCAGCAGGCCTTCGCCCCGGGTCAGCGACGGGAGCCGCTGCTGCAGTTCGTGCACCCTGGCCGCCGGGATCTCGCCCTCCAGCACGCAGTTCGCGCCGTCCACGGCCGGGGCGCCCGGGACGGCCGTCAGGTGGGCGAGGACCGGCAGGAGCGGGCCGAGCGCGTCCGCGGGCAGTTCCAGCCGGAAGCGGTGCATCGGCTCGTACACCGTGGTGCCGGCCCGCTGGAGCGCCGACATCAGGACCAGCGGGGTCAGGCTGCGGAAGTCCCCCGCGGTGCTCGACATGGACTTGTCGAAGGTGCCGTGCGCATGGCTCTGGCGGGGCCAGTAGCCGGAGTGCGTCATGGTGACCGTGCAGTCGGTGACGCGCCAGCCGTACAGGCCCTGTGCGAGCGTCTCGAACACGGTCTCCTCGACCGCCCTCATCAGGGAGTACGGCATGGAGCCGAGCTCCACCCCCAGCCGGTAGTCCACCCCGCTGCCGGCCGGGGCGGGATCGACGCGCAGGCCGACCGTCGCGAGAAAGGGATTGTCGTCCTTGTCGATGATCTCGAATGCGGCACCGGTGCCGGACGGCCTTTCCAGACAGATGGTCGTGGTCTCGCGGAAGGTGACATCGATTCCGAATTCCTCCGCGAGGGTCGCCTCGATGACTTCCTTCTGCACTTCGCCGTAGAGCGATACGGAGACTTCTTTGCGGATGTCGTCCTGGCGCAGGTCGATCAGCGGATCCTGTTCGGCGAGCTGTGCGAGGGCGAGATGCAGTTCTCCCCTGGAGGCGGGCGGTTCGGGTACCACGACGGATTCGAGGGTGGGCGGGGCGAAATGGTGTTCACCGGCCCCTTCCGGAGCGACACCGACCGCGTCCCCGATCCGGATGTCGCTCAGTCCTCGGAGCTTCGCGATGCGTCCCGGTCCGACCGACGGACGGGGCGTGTCCGAGCCGTCGGCGAAGACGCTGATCCCGGTCACCCTGCCCTCGCCGGCAGCGGCCGGCCCGCGCCCGAACGGGAGCCGGTCGCGGGTGCGTACGGTGCCCGAGAACATCCGGACGTAGGCGAGTTTCTCGCCCGCGGGGGCGCGTTCGACCTTGAAGACGGTACCGGAGACCGGCCCGTCGGCATCGCCCCGCGCGCCGGGCAGCAACTCCTTGATCCCGCTGGTCAGCGCGGCGATTCCGGCGCCGGTCACGGCCGAGCCGAAGTACACGGGGTGGACGAGCGCCCGTCCGCTCTGGGCCGCCAGCTCCTCGTGGAGCCGGCCGGGCGCGAGTACGTCGCCGCCCTCGACGTACTCGGTCAGCAGGGCGTCGTCGTGCTCGGTGAGCAGGTCCGTCAGCCGGCCGGTGAGCCGGGGGTCGTCGGCCGCGTAGGACGGGCAGTGCGCGTCGCGGGTGCCGAGGCCGGTGACGGCCGGTCCCATCGCGACGGCGTTCGGCGTGAGCTTCTCCGTGATGTCGCGCAGTACCTGCTCGTACCGGGCTCCGGCGCGGTCGGCCTTGTTCACGAAGACGAGCGTCGGGATGCGCAGCCGCTGGAGCGTCCGCATCAGGACGCGGGTCTGCGCCTGGACGCCCTCCACGGCGGAGATGACCAGCACGGCGCCGTCGAGCACGCTCAGCACCCGTTCCACCTCGGCGATGAAGTCCGGGTGGCCGGGGGTGTCGATCAGGTTGACGGTGACGTCGTCGATATCGAACGAGACGACCGCCGATTTGATCGTGATGCCGCGTCGCCGTTCGAGCGCGAGGGAGTCGGTCCGGGTGTTCCCGTCATCGACCCGGCCGAGTTCGCCGACGATTCCGGCGGTGTGGAGCAGTCGCTCCGTCAGGCTTGTCTTACCGGCGTCGACATGCGCCAGAATTCCAAGATTCAGCGTGTGCACAGAACTCCATGTTCTCAGCTTCGGTGTGAATTCCCGTCTGAACGAACATGTGAGATCGGCGCATGGAGGTCTCCTGGCTCTGTCGGCTTGTGCGGTGAGTACAGCAGTCGGCCCGGCGGCGGTGCAACCCGTTTATCGGAAGCGTGATCCCTGATCCGGTGCGGTGAGGAACTGTCAGCTGACGACGGTTCGGCAGAAGTCCAAACCTCTCCCCGGCGCGGCGTGCCGTCCAACGGGTGATTATCCGCGCTCCGCCACTCGATGAGCCCATGGCGTAGCTCCAATGCGGCGCTCCCCGATGGCGCGCCCCGGCGTTCCGGCTGACGGTGGATCACGTAGCCACTGCGCCACTACGAGTAGACATTCTCGTCACTCTCCGCAGTCGCGACGAAAGGAAATGTGTTCAGATGCGCTCTGCCCGCACACTGTTCGCTTCGGCCGCCGTCACGGCGGTCCTCACGATCACCGCTCCCTCCGCCTACGCCATCGCCGTCTCCGAGGACGGGGGCCACGACAGTGGCTCGTCCTCCCGCAGCGAGGAGCACGGCAAGTCGGACGAGGGCGGCAAGTACAAGGACAAGGACGGCGACAAGCCCCGCGGCGGCATGCACACCGGCGGCGGCGCCCTGTCGATGACGGTCGCCGGCGACCGCGACGAGCACGGCAAGTCCGATGAGCACGGCAAGTCGGACGAGCACGGCAAGTCGGACGACGAGGGCTGGAAGAAGGACAAGCCCAGCGGCGGCATGCACACCGGCGGCGGCGCGCTGTCGATGACGGTCGCCAAGGAGTGGCAGCCCGGCAACGACGACGAGGGCGGCAAGTACAAGGACGAGGACAAGGAGAAGCCCCGCGGCGGCATGCACACCGGCGGCGGCGCCCTGTCGATGACGGTCGCCAAGGAGTGGCAGCCCGGCAACGACGACGAGGGCGGCAAGTACAAGGACGAGGACAAGGAGAAGCCCCGCGGCGGTATGCACGCCGGCGGCGGCGCCCTGTCGTCGACGGTCGCCAAGGAGTGGCAGCCGGGCAACGACGAGGGCGGCAAGTCGGACGAGCACGGCAAGTCGGACGACGAGGGCTGGAAGAAGGACAAGCCCAGCGGCGGCATGCACACCGGTGGTGGCGCGATGGCCATGACCGGCAGTGGTCTGGCCGCCGGTTCGCTGCTGTTGCTCGGTGGCGTCGGCGTCGGCGCCTACAAGCTGCGTCGCCGCCAGGCGACGGGCGGCGCGATGGCCTGACCCGACCGCACTGCCGGCCGGTAGCTCCACTGTCGCGGCCGCTGTCCCTCCGGACGGCGGCCGCGGCGCCTTCGTTTCCCCCGCATCCGGCGCTCCGGCGCCACCGCATCCCCGCCACCGCTGTCCCGCGCAGACGAAAGGCTCGTTCCCATGGCCGCCCCGCAGTCGCCCGGTTCACCCTCCTCCCGGACTGCCTCCGACACCGTCACGCTCGGCCGCGCCCTGCTCTGGCCCGCCGCGGCGGCCGGTCTCGGCATGCTCCTGATCTACAACTCGGTCGGCTCCCCGGCCGACGACAAACCGCCCGCCCCGCCCTCGGTCGCCGCGCCCGCCGCCCCGGCCCCCGCGCCCGCGTCGGCCTCCGCGGCCCCGAAGACGGCCGACCCGGGACCGTCCCTGCCCCGGTCCGTGCCGAAGCGGCTGCGGATCCCGGCCATCGCGGTGGACGCGCCGTTCACCCCGCTGGCGATCGGGGCCTCGGGCCGGCTCGACGCGCCTCCCCCGAACGACAAGAACCTGGCCGGCTGGTTCAAGGACGGGGTGACGCCCGGCGAGCGCGGGGCGGCGATCGTCGCGGGCCATGTGGACACGACGACCGGCCCCGCGATCTTCCTGCAACTGCGTTTCCTGCGGCCCGGCTCGACGGTCGACATCACGCGCACGGACGGCACGGTGGCCACGTTCAAGGTCGACACCGTCGAGACGTTCAGCAAGGCGAAGTTCCCCGACAAGCGGGTGTACGCCGACACCCCGGACGCCCAGCTGCGCCTGATCACCTGCGGCGGCAACTACGACAGGACGGTCAAGGACTACGAGGACAACGTGGTCGTGTTCGCCCACCTCGACGCGTCGAAGAAGGGCTGACCTCCTCGTGCCCACGCGCCCCGCGCGATATTCCCGCGCGGGGCGCCGGGGGCCCCTGCTAGCGTCCCCCGCATGAAGCGCGCCGCTGTGACGACGACGCCGGAGAGTGTCCCGGCGCGCTGACTGCTGACCAGTTGCAAGCCCCGGGGCGGGTGCCCCGGGGCTTCTGCTTGCGGTGACTCGCCCCTCGTACGCGAGGAGACCGCCATGCACGACCACCGCAGGCTCGGCCGCGAGCTGGAGCTGTTCGACACCGACCCGCTGATCGGCGCGGGGCTTCCCTACTGGCTGCCCGACGGCGCGGCGCTGCGGCACACCCTGGAGGAGTACGTCCGCACCGCCGAGCGGCAGGCCGGTTACCGGCACGTGTACTCGCCGGTGCTCGGCAAACGGGAGCTTTACGAGATCTCGGGGCACTGGTCGAACTACAGCGACGACATGTTCCCGCCGATGGACCTGGGCGGCGAACAGGTGGTGCTGCGGCCGAGCCTGTGCCCGCACCACGCGGTCATCTACCGCTCCCGCGCGCACAGTTACCGCGAGCTGCCGCTGCGGATGGCCGAGCTGGGCGGCATGTACCGCTCGGAGCTGTCCGGGGTGCTCGGCGGGCTGACCAGGGTGCGGGCCATCCAGCTGAACGACGCGCACATCTTCTGCACCCCGGATCAGGTCGCCGGGGAGGCGCGGGCCGCGCTCGGCATGATCCGCCGGGCGTACGAGGCACTCGGCATCCGGCCGGCCCGCCTCCGGCTCTCGCTCCCGGGGCCGGGCGGGAAGTACGTCGCAGCGCCGGAGCTGTGGCGCCGCTCCACCGCCCTGCTGACCGAGGTGCTCGAATCGTCCGGGCTGCCGTACGAGCCGGCCGAGGGCGAGGCCGCGTTCTACGGGCCCAAGATCGACGTCCAGGTCGCGGATCCGGCGGGCCGCGAGTCGACCCTGTCCACCGTCCAGGTGGACTTCCACCAGCCGGAGCGCTTCGATCTGCACTACATCGGGGCCGACGGCGCGAAGCACCGCCCGGTCATGGTGCACCGCAGCATCATCGGCAGCGTGGAGCGGGCCGTCGCCCACCTCGTCGAGCAGCACGGCGGCGCCTTCCCCGGCTGGCTCTCCCCCACCCAGATCGTGATCCTGCCGGTCTCGGACGCCGAACTACCGAACGCCGAGGAGCTCGCCCGCCGGTGCACCGGGCTCGGGCTGCGCGCGGAGGTCAGCGGCCGGGAGCGGGGCAGCCTGGGCGCCCGCATCCGGGAGGCCAGGCTCGTCCCGTACCAGGCGGTGATCGGTGCGGCGGAGGCCGCCGGGGACCTCGTCGCGCTGCGCCTGCGCGACGGGCGCCGGCTGGAGCCGAGGCCGGCCGGGGAGGCGCTCGCCCGGATCGGCGCACTCGTCGCGGCGCACAGCACCGCGCTGTGGGACGAGGGGGCCCACTAGGGCGTGACCGGGTCCGGCTCCGCGGCGGTGCGGCGGCCGGACCCGAGCGCCCCGGCCAGGGTGGCGGCGACGATCACCAGGGCGAGGACCACGGTCATCGCGAGGCGGAGGCCGATGTGGTCGGCGAGGAAGCCGAGTCCGGGCGGGCCGACGAGGAAGGCGAGGTAGCCCGCGGTGGAGACCGCGCCGACCCGTGCCGCCGCGTCGTGCGGGTGGTCGCCCGCCACGGACACGGTGACCGGGAACCCGAGCGAGGCGCCCAGCCCCCACAGCACCGTGGCGGCGCCCGCCATCGCCGGGCTCGGCGCGACGATCACCACCGCCAGGCCCAGCGCGGCGACGACCGCGCTGATCCGGACGACCACAGCCCGGCCGAAGCGCTCCAGGAGGGGGCCGCCCGCGAAGCGGCCGAGCGTCATCGAGGAGGCGAAGACCAGGAAGGTCAGCGAGCCGGCGGTGGCGCTCACCTCGTAGCCGTCCACCATCAGCAGCGGCAGCCAGTCGTTCGCGGCGCCCTCCGCGAAGGCCATGGCCAGCACGATCACCCCGATCAGGACGAGGCGCCGGTCCCGCCACACCGCCAGCTGGCCGCGCAGACCGCCCGATCCCGGGGCCCCGTTGCCGTCGTCCTTTCCGGTGCCGTGCGGGATCGACAGGACCGCCCGGACCGCGGCGGCGGCTATGAGTGCGGCGACGAGGGCCAGGTGCCGGCCCACGGGGAACGCGGCCGCGGTCAGCCCCATGCCCAGCAGCGCCCCGACCACGGTGCCGAGGCTGAAGCAGCCGTGCAGCACCGGCAGTACGGGCCGGCCGATGACGCTCTCGACGGCCGCACCCTCGATGTTGAACGCGACCTCGGCCAGCCCCATCCCGCCGCCGAACAGGGCAAGTCCGCAGAAGACCCCGGCCGCCAGCGACAGGCCCGTGCCCGCCGCGACGACCAGGAGCCCGGTGACGATCAGCGACGCCCCTACGCTGATCGCCCCCCGCCCCCCGTAGCGGCGCACGAGCGGGCCGGAGGACATGACGCCGGCCATCGAACCGACGGACAGCCCGAACAGCACGAGGCCCATCGAGCCGGTGGAGACGTCGAGCCCGTCCCGGACGGCCGGGGTGCGGGCCACCCAGGACGCCATTCCGGTGCCGGCGGCGAGCATGAAGAGGAACAGGGCGGTGCGCCAGCGGCGAGTGACGGCATCCATGGCAGCGGGGGCCTCAGCAGACGGATCGAAGAAGGAAGACAGTTGGAGCGTACGATCGTACGCCCTGAGTGTACGATCGTACGCATGAAGGATCACTTCGCGGGAGACCCCCGTACCAACCATGAGCGGATGCTGGCCGGCGACCTCTACGTCTCCGACGATCCGGACATCGCGAAGGCCCAGCAGCGCGCCGTGCGCCTCGCCGCCCGGTACCTCGCGGCGTACACCGAGGACGCCGGTGCGGCGCAGCCCCTCGTCGCCGAACTCCTCGGCGCCGTGGGTAGGGGCGTCCACATCCGGCCGCCGCTGTACGTCGACTACGGCACGTACATCACGGTCGGCGAGGACACGTTCATCAACTACAACCTCACCGCCCTGGACGTGGCCCCGATCACCATCGGCCGGGACTGCCAGATCGGGCCGAACGTACAGTTGCTCACCCCGACCCACCCGGTGGAACCCGAACCGCGCCGCGACAAGCTGGAGGCGGCCGAGCCGATCACGATCGGGGACAATGTCTGGCTCGGCGGCGGAGCGATCGTGCTGGCCGGGGTGACCATCGGGAACAACAGCGTCATCGGCGCCGGAGCCGTCGTGACGAAGGACGTCCCGGCCGACGTGGTCGCCGTGGGCAATCCGGCCCGGGTGATCCGTTCGATCTAGGGTTCGGAAGAGGGAAGCACCGTGGCGACCGGCAGGAACGACCCCGAGCGGCGGGAGCGCATCATCACCGCCGCGCTCGACCTGATCGCGGAGGAGGGGGTCGCCGGGACGTCGCACCGCAAGGTCGCCGCCCGCGCCGGGGTGCCGCTCGGATCGATGACGTATCACTTCGGCGGCATGGACGAGCTGCTGCGGGAGGCGTTCATCCGCTTCTCCAGCAGCATCGTCGCCGTCTTCGAGGAACGGCTCGGCGCCGCGAACACTCCCGACGAGGCCCGCGAGGCGGTGGCCGGTCTCGTTCACCACTTGTCGAGCGGGAACCAGCGCGAACTGGTCCTCACCCACGAGCTCTACACGCTCGCGGCCAGGAAACCCGCCTACCGTGAACTGACCCGGGAGTGGATGCGCAGGAGCCGGCGCGCGCTGGAGTGGCACTTCGACCCGGCGACGGCCCGTCAGCTGGACGCACTGATCGAAGGCCTGTCCATCCACCGTGCCCTGGAGACCGAACCGCACGACCGCGCGCTGACCGTCGAGGCGATCGCCCGCATCACCCGGCGCGCGAGCGGGAGTCACTGACCCGCACCCAGAACCCCTGGCCGGCACCCCACCTGACCAAGGTGCCGGCCAGGTCCGCGTCCGGAGCCGGCTCGGACCGCTCGTACGGCACGCCGAGGAACATCAACTCCTAAAGTCAACCGCACCCAGAACTGATCCCAGAACGGGTCAATTGCCTTTCTGCCGAAGTTATTTGTTGCGTGCAGGCGGTTCGGGTGAGGCTCTTGATGCACACCTCTTGACGTTTCCCGGGTGACGGCGGAAGCATCAACTCCCGTCGGAGAGCGCTCTCACAGACTCTCCGAGAAGCTCGTCGTGTCACCCGTACCACGACTCAGGAGACGTACGTCTATGCATGCTCCCCCCACGGAGACGCCCATGGCGCCCCCCACCGCTCCCCGTCGCAGGCGCCGTACCCGGACGTTCGGATTCGCCGCGTTCGCCGTTTCGCTGCTCATGGCCGTCCCCACCGCGCAGAACGCCTTCGGGGCGGACGCGAAGGCCATCGAGGGCGGCGGCGACCTCGGTCCGAACGTGATGGTGTTCGATCCGTCGATGCCTGACATCCAGGCCAAGGTCGACGAGGTGTTCAAGAAGCAGGAGTCGGCGCAGTTCGGCGACGGCCGCTACGCGCTGATGTTCAAGCCGGGCACGTACGACAACCTCAACGCGCAGATCGGGTTCTACACCTCGATCGCCGGTCTCGGGCTGAACCCCGACGACACCACGTTCAACGGTGATGTGACCGTCGACGCGGGCTGGTTCGACGGCAACGCCACCCAGAACTTCTGGCGTTCGGCGGAGAACCTGGCGCTCAACCCGGTCAGCGGCACCGACCGCTGGGCCGTCTCGCAGGCCGCCCCGTTCCGCCGGATGCACGTCAAGGGCGGACTCAACCTGGCCCCCGACGGCTACGGCTGGGCGAGCGGCGGGTACATCGCCGACAGCAAGATCGACGGCCAGGTCGGCCCCTACTCGCAGCAGCAGTGGTACACCCGCGACAGCTCGGTCGGCAGCTGGGGCAACGGCGTCTGGAACATGACGTTCTCCGGCGTCGAGGGCGCCCCCGCACAGAGCTTCCCGGAGCCGCCGTACACCACCCTGGAGAACACCCCGGTCTCCCGCGAGAAGCCGTTCCTGTACCTGGACGGCGACGACTACAAGGTGTTCGTCCCCGAGAAGCGCACCAACGCGCGCGGCGTCTCGTGGGCCAACGGCGCTCCCAAGGGCGAGTCGATACCGCTGGACCAGTTCTACGTGGTGAAGCCCGGCGCGACCGCCGAGACGATCAACGCGGCGGTCCAGCAGGGCCTGCACCTGCTGTTCACGCCCGGTGTCTACCACGTGGACCAGACGATCAACATCGACCGCGCCAACACCGTGGCGCTGGGTCTGGGTCTCGCCACGATCGTCCCCGACAACGGGGTCACGGCCATCAAGGTCGGTGACGTGGACGGCGTGAAGCTCGCCGGCCTGCTCGTCGACGCCGGGACCACCAACTCCAAGTCCCTCATCGAGGTCGGCACTGAGGGATCGGCCACGAGCCACGCGGACAACCCGACGTCCCTCCAGGACGTGTTCGTCCGGGTCGGCGGCGCGGGCGCCGGCAAGGCCACCACCGCCATGGTGATCAACAGCAACGACACGATCATCGACCACACCTGGCTGTGGCGCGCCGACCACGGCGAGGGGGTCGGCTGGGAGACCAACCGCTCCGACTACGGCCTCCAGGTCAACGGTGACAACGTGCTGGCGACCGGGCTGTTCGTCGAACACTTCAACAAGTACGACGTGCGCTGGTCCGGCGAGAACGGCAAGACGATCTTCTTCCAGAACGAGAAGTCGTACGACGCCCCCAATCAGGCGGCCGTCCAGAACGGTGACACCAAGGGGTTCGCGGCCTACAAGGTCGACGACTCCGTCACCACCCATGAGGGCTGGGGTCTGGGCAGTTACTGCTACTACAACGTGGACCCGACGATCGTCCAGGGCCACGGCTTCGAGGCTCCGGTGAAGCCCGGAGTGAAGTTCCACGACCTGCTCGTCGTCTCGCTCGGCGGCCAGGGACAGTACGACCACGTCATCAACGACACGGGTTCGCCCACGTCGGGGACGTCCACCGTCCCGTCGCAGGTGGTGTCCTTCCCGTAGGAAGCGCATGACGCGGTCCGGGTCACCGGCCGGTGGCCCTGCGGCCGAGCGCGGTGTGCCCCGTCGATACACACGACGGGGCACACCGCTGTCCGGGCCGCAGGGCCGTCGGGCTCCCCCGCCCGCTCAGGGCAGGAGTTCGATGTACCCGTCGGTTCCGTGCACGCGGATCCGCCGCCCGTCCTCGATCAGCCGGGTGGCCCCCTCCACGCCCACGACGGCCGGTAGTCCGTACTCCCGGGCGATCACCGCGCCGTGCGTCATCAGGCCGCCGACCTCGGTCACCAGGCCCGCGATGCCGACGAACAGCGGCGACCAGCTGGGGTCGGTGAAGGTCGTGACCAGGATGTCGCCCGCTTCCAGATCGGCGTCCGCCATGTCCAGGACGACGCGGGCCCGGCCCTCGACCGTCCCGGCGGAGACCGGCAGCCCCGCCAGGGCGCCGTCCGGCACGTCGTCGCGCCGGTACGCCCCGGTCAGCGCCTCGCCGTCCGAGGTGAGCACCCGGGGCGGGGTGAGCGTCCGGTACGAGCGGAACGCCTCCTTGCGCCGCTCGATGAGCCGGCCGTCCGCCTCGCCGGAGCGCACGACGTCGCCGAGTTCCTGGAACGTCAGGTAGAAGGCGTCCTCCCGCTCGGGGATCACCCCGGCCCGCACCAGGCGCCCGGCCTCCGCCATCAGGGCCCGCTTGTAGACGAAGTAGCGGCTGACGATGCCGTACTTCGGGTACTCCCGGTAGCCGATGAAGGCCCTGACCCGGTCGATCATCCGCTTGGCCCCATCGGCCTTCCGGTCCCCGTCGGGCAGTGCCCGCAGCCGGGTCAGCACGTCCTGTTCCTTGCGGAGCGCCTTCTGCCGGCCCTCCTCGAAGCGCCGTCCGGCGGCGCCCGGACCGAAGTTGCGGACGTTGTCGAGGATCACGGGCGCGAGCGTGGTGGGGCGCTCGCTCCAGCGCGGCCGCGTGATGTCGATCTCGCCGACGCAGCGCATGCCGTACCGGTCGAGGTAGCCCTCGATGGCGTCGCGCGCCGCGGTTCCGCCCTCGACCTTCGCCAGCTCGTCCAGGAAGGCCGCGTCGCCGACGGACCCGGCGTCGCGCAGGAACGCCACGACCTCCGGCCGGGGGCGGATCACGTCCGCGACGTCGAGCAGCTCAAGCCCCATCTCCGACGTGATGTTGCCGGGGGCGGACAGGGTCAGGGTGTCGGCCGCGTTCTTCTCGCCCAGCCACTCCAGCAGCTTCTCGTTGAGCCACCAGGTGGCCTCCATCCCCGCCATGATCGCCCGGAAGTTGAGCGGGTCCCCGAGGACTCGTCTGTGCTCCTCGAAGGCCTCCGGCAGGTAGTCGAACAGTGCCGGTCCGCTCTTCGTCCGGATGTCGCGCTCCAGGGCGGCGACGGAGGTCCGGCTGCGCTCGATCAGCTCGGGGACGATGGCCGGGTCGGGCCCGTCCGGGACGGCGTCCCCGGGCGCCTGCGGGGCGGGGGCCGCGTCCGAGGGCGGGAGGGACAGGCCCTGGCGGTCGATCACGGTCTCCAGGGCGTCCCTGACCAGCGGATCGCCCTTCCCCATGATGTCCAGGAGGGCGGCGCGGCTCTCGGGTGCGGTGAGGCGCTGGGTGACGTCGACGAACAGCCGCCCGCCCGCCTCGTGCATCGCCACCATGGCCGTCAGCTGCCACATGGAGTACCCGAGGGGCTTCATGGGGTCGGTCATCATCTGCTGGTGACCGACGGAGACGTAGATGTGATTCTCCTGGTCACCGGCCTCGGGAATGGGGAACAGAGTGGTGATCGGCCTGCTCTGGACGATCTGGAACCCGTCGTCGGCCAGGCACCACTCGATGTCCTGCGGGCTCCCGAAGTGCGCCTCGATCCGCCGCCCGAGCCCGACGAGCCGCACGGCCTGCCCGTCCGTCAGCGCGGGCGTCTCCTGCTGTCGCGGATCGAGCTCCACCTCCCGGGTGCCGCCGCCGGGCAGGGCGTGGACGGCCCGCTGTTCGGCGGCGACCGCCTTGGCGACGACCTCGCCGTCCCGCACCGTGAAGACGTCCGGGTTCACCAGCCCGGAGACCAGCGCCTCGCCGAGGCCGAAACCGGCGTCCACGGTGGCCGTCCTGCGGTTGCCGGTGACGGGGTCGGCCGTGAACAGGATGCCGGACGCGTCCGGCAGGACCATCCGCTGCACGACCACGGCCATGTGGACCGTGCGGTGGTCGATGCCGTTGCGCCGGCGGTAGATCACGGCCCGCTCGGTGAACAGCGAGGCCCAGCAACGGCTGATGTGCCGCAGGACCGCCGACGGCCCCACGACGTTCAGGTACGTGTCCTGCTGGCCGGCGAACGAGGCCGTCGGCAGGTCCTCCGCCGTGGCGCTGGAGCGGACGGCGCAGGCGGTCCCCGCACCGAGCCGGCCGAGCGCACGGGTGACCTCCGCCGCGAGAGAGTCTGGGACGGCGGTCTCCTCGATGGTGCGGCGGATCTCCGCGCTGAGCGTGCGGACCGCCTCGCGGTCGTCCGGGTCCAGGCGCGACAGCCGCTCGATCCGGTCGTCGGCCGACGGCACCAGGTCCATGATCTGCCGGAAGGCGTCCGTCGTCACGCAGAAGCCGTCCGGCACCCGGACGCCCTCGATCCGCGAGAGCGCGCCCAGATGCGCGCCCTTGCCGCCGACGGCCCCGGTCCGGGTCTCGTCGACGTCCCTGAGGTCCAGCACGTACTGCTCGTTCATCGCCGTCATCCCTGCTTGTTCTCCCTCCGCCGAGCCGGGCGGTGCGCACCTCTGCGACCGCGCTGCCGGTCCCACCACTGATTCGACGCCACCGCGCCCCGCGCAGGCCGGCAGCAACACACGCGCGGCCGCCGGTTTCCGCAGGTCTCGGCAACGAGCGACGATTCTGCGCTCTGACGGGGGCCTTGCGGCAAGCCCCCCTGTGCGCTATAAGTTGAGAGTGGCAAGGAGAGCTCTCTCCTTGCCTTTGTGTTTTTCCGCGCCCAGCGCCGATCTCGTCCCCTCGTGTGTCCCTCTCACGCGCGCCCGTCCCGCGCCTCTTCCGCGCCCGCCCGGCCACGGACTTGACACGTGCTTTACACGCCGCCCGCAACCGCGCCGGGCCTCTCCATGTCTCTATAAATGTTGAATCCTTGAAGTAGTGACGCGAGCGGAGCAGGACATGCGGCGGGGCAAGGGCGTTATAGGGATCGCGTTGCTGGTGAGCGCGGTACTCGCGGGGACGAGCGCTTGCGGTGGCAACGGATCGGCATCGGCCGGCTCCGGGAACGGGGACGCCAAGGGCGGTTCCTCCGGCGGGGCGTCGGCGAGCGCGCACCCGTCGCCGTCGCACACGCGTCCCTCGGGTCCGCCGATGCTGCTGGAGACCATCGCGCCGCTGGACAAGGCGACGGTGGGCGTCGCCATGCCGGTCTCCGTGGTCTTCACCAACCCGGTGGCCACCTCGGCCCGTTCGAACATCGAGAAGCACCTCAAGATCTCCGCCTCCGTCCCCACCACCGGTGCCTGGCACTGGATGGGCGACAAGCGGGTCGACTGGCGTCCGCAGAACTACTGGAAGTCCGGCACCAAGGTGCGCATCGACGCCGATCTGAAGGACGTCTCCAACGGCAGCGGCCGCTACGGCACGCACGGCTACACCCACTCCTTCACCATCGGGGACGACGTCCGGGCCGATGCCTCGGTCACCGGCCACACCATGAAGGTCACCCGCAACGGCGCCCCGGTGCGGACGCTCTCCATCAACGCGGGCAGCGCCCAGTACCCGACCTGGAGCGGCACGATGGCGGTGATCGACAAGCAGGAGAAGGTCCACATGACGTCCTGCAGCGTCCACATCAGCTGCAACAAGGGCGACGCGAACTACTACGACCTGACCCTGCCCTGGGACATCCACCTCACCCAGTCGGGCACCTACGTCCACTTCTCCACCGGCGACACCAACCCGGGCAGCGGCAGCGCGCTGGGCTCGCACGGCTGTGTGCACCTCTCGCTGGCCGACGCGAAGTGGTTCTACGGCCAGGTGAAGCAGGGCGACCCCGTCACGATCACCGGCTCCCCGCGCGCCAAGGCCCCCGCCGACAACGGCTACGCCTCCTTCAACCTGTCGTGGTCGCAGTGGCTGGACCAGAGCGCGAGCGGCGCGGGCACCACGGCCGCCCTGTAGGCACCCGTACGCACACCGCCGCCCGGCAGGCGGGGTTCCAGGACCCTGCCCGCCGGGCGGCGGTGTCTGTGTGTACGGGGGACGGGGCGGCTCAGGTGTGCAGGGCCAGCGCGCCCTTCGCCGGGACGGCCGCCGTCACGGTGCCGTCGTCGCCGACCTCCACGGTGTGGCCGTCGCAGGCGTCCGGGGAGGCCTGGGCCACGTCGCAGTACGACCCTGCGGGGAGCGGGGTGGTGAAGGTCTGCCGGAGCTCGGCGTCACCGTTGTTGATGGCCACGAAGCCCTTGTCGCCCCGGCCGAAGGCGATGGCCGAGGAGCCGTTGTCCCACCAGTGCGTCAACTCCGCGCCCGCCGTGGCGTTGTGGAAGCCGACCATGCCGGTGATCGCCGTCTGCGCGTGCGTGCAGGTCCAGCCGCCGCTGCCGCAGGCTGCCGCGCCGCCGTCGGGCGGGCCGGCGTCCTTGTCCGACCACTCGTAGCCGGAGAAGACGTTCGGGGAGCCGTAGGGCGAGGCCAGCATGAAGACGTTGGCCAGGGTGTAGGCCGCGCCGTCCTTGTACGTGAGGGTGGAGCCGTTGCGCTCGGTGTCCCAGTTGTCGACGAAGGTGCGGGCGCTCCCGCTCGCCAGCTTGCCGTCGGCGACGTTCTTCAGGCCGGTGAGGGAGCCGCCCTGGAAGGCGCTCTTGAGGTGGCCGCCGTAGCGGAACTCGTCGACGTCGCCCACCCCGGTGTACTCGTCGGGCTGGACGGCCTCGCCGCCCCCGTGGATCACCTCGGTGACCCAGAAGCCGGGGTCGGCCATCTTGCCCTTGATCGCGGCGATGTCGTCGGCCGCCATGTGCTTGGCGGCGTCGATGCGGAGGCCGTCCACACCCGTCGTGCGCAGGTCGGAGAGGTAGGCGGCGATCGTCGTACGGACGGCGTCGCTGCCGGTGTCGAGGTCGGCCAGGCCGACCAGTTCACAGTTCTGGACGTCGTCGCGGTCACCGTAGTCGCTGATGTCCTTGCGGCAGGAGTGGAAGTCCTGGTCCTGGAAGAAGCCGGGGTAGTCGTACTTCGTGTACGCGGTGCCGCCGGTTCCGGTGCCGGAGCCGGACGACATGTGGTTGATGACGGCGTCGGCGACGACCTTCACTCCGGCCGAGTGGCAGCTCGCCACCATCGACGCGAAGGCGTCGCGGTCGCCGAGGCGTCCGGCGATCCGGTAGCTGACCGGCTGGTACGAGGTCCACCACTGGTCGCCCTGGATGTGCTCGGAGGCGGGCGAGACCTCGACGTAGCCGTAGCCGGCCGGACCGAGCGAGTCCGTGCAGGCCCGGGCCACCGCGTCGTACTTCCACTCGAACAGGGTGGCGGTGACGGTCCTGTCGCCCGGTGGGGTCGCCTGGGAGGTCCAGGGGGCGAAGGCGGTGACTGCGGCGGTTGCGAGCAGTCCGGCCAGTGTCGCGCGAGCGGCGCGGGAACTCATCTGCGGCTCCTTCGGTCGCGGGTACGGGCGGAGCCCGCACCCGGCGTGGGCAGCCACGCGCCTGGCCACCGTGGGGGGAGTTCGGAGCCTGCCGCTCCGGCGATGGACACGTCAAGAGTTTCGCAAGAGTTTCCAGCATGTTTCTGAAATGACTTGCAGGGAAGGCGGGTTGGGGAACTCGCAATGCGTGGACCAGCCGCCGTCCCCGGTCGTCACTGGTCCCGGCGGTGCACCGCGAGCACCGTCACCACCGCTGCCACCAGCGCCCAGAGAGCGTAGACCGTCCAGGCCCCGCCGGCCGTCCACGGGAAGAGGTCGTGGGAGCGCTGCGTCTGCGAGCTCACGAGCCGTTCCCACCCGCTGAACGGCAAGGCGTGCTGGAGCACCGCTGTCAGGTGGCGGCGCTCGCTCAGGACCATGGGGAGCAGGAGCAGCACCACCACGCACCCCACGACGGAGCCCCCGGTGTGACGGATCAGCGTGCCGATCGCCAGTCCGGCGAGCGCGGCCACCGGGGCGAGCAGCGCGGACGCCACGACGACCCGCAGCGCGCCCGGGTGGCCGAGGGACACCGAGGCGTTCCGGCCGGAGAGGATCGCCTGGGCCGAGGCGAACGAGGCGGCGGCGACCAGTGCGCCGAAGACGGTGGCGGCCGAGGCGAGCACGACCACCTTGGCCGCCATCACCGAGCGGCGGGCCGGGACCGCCGTGAACGTGGTCCGGATCAGGCCGGTGCCGTACTCGCCGGTGACGGACACCGCGCCGATGGCGGCGACGGCCAGGACGAGCACCATGGCGGAGTTCATCGTGAAGGCGTCGACGAGCGGGATGCCGTTGGCGACGAAATCCGTGCGGCTCTCCTCGTTGTACTGGTACCAGTACTTGTAGTGGTCGTAGGCCGTACCCGCGTTGAAGGCGATGACGGCGAGCGCGGTGATCGCGTACAGCCAGGGGGTCGAGCGCAGCGACCACATCTTGAGCCACTCGGCGGCCAGCAGGTCGACGAAGCGGGCGCGGGGCTCCTCCTGGGTGAGGGAGCCTGCGGGTACGGTCGTCGCCGCGGTCATCGGGGGTCTCCTGCGAGGTATTCGACGCTGTCTGCGGTGAGTTCCATGAACGCCTCTTCCAACGAGGCGCTCGACGTGGTGAGTTCATGGAGCATGAGGTGGTTGCGGAAGGCGAGTTCCCCGATCCTGGCGGCGGTCAGACCGGTCACCGTGAGCCGGTCGCCGTCGGGGGCCACCGAGGCGCCCTCGGCGGTGAGCAGCGGGGTGAGGGCTGCGGTGTCGGGACTGCCCACGGTCACGCTCAGCCGGGTGCCCCGGGCGGCGAACGCGGACAGGCTCTCGGCGGCGATGAGTTCACCTCGGCCGATGACGACGAGCCGGTCGGCGGTGTGCTCCATCTCGGGTGGTGGCGGCCGGCGACGCCCTGATAGCGCCGGGCGTGACCCGGCGGCTGATCAAGGACTTCGCGGCCCGTCCCGCCGCCGCCCCACCGCCGCGGCCGCTCACCGCGATCACCGGACGGGAGCGCGAGGTGCTGGTGCTGGTCGGCAGCGGGCTGTCGAACGCGGAGATCGCGGAGCGGCTGTTCATCAGTGTCGCCACCGCGAAGACGTATCTGACCCGGCTGCTCGCCAAGCTCGACGCGCGGGACCGGGTGCAGCTGGTGATCATCGCGTACGAGGCGGGGCTGGTGTCACCGGGCTCCCCGGGCCCGGCCGGCGGCTGAGGCGCGTGACCGGGGCATGGTCCGGCACGGTCCGGCGTGGTCCGGGGCGTGGCTCCGGCTAGAGCCAGCCCTTCTCCCGCGCCATCCGGACCGCCTCCGCGCGGTTGCGCGCCGCCATCTTCTGGATCGCTGTCGAGAGGTAGTTGCGGACCGTCCCCTGCGACAGGTGCAGCACCGCCGCGATCTCCGCGTTGGTCGAACCGTCCGCCGCCGTGCGCAGCACCTCGCGCTCCCGGTCGGTCAGCGGACTGGCCCCGTCCGCGAGGGCGGCGGCCGCCAGGGTCGGGTCGATGACGCGTTCGCCGGCGAGCACCTTGCGTACCGCCGCCGCGAGCTGGGAGGCCGGCGCGTCCTTCACCAGGAACGCGTCGGCGCCCGACTCCATCGCGCGGCGCAGGTAGCCGGGGCGGCCGAAGGTGGTGACGACGACGACCTTCACGCCGGGGAGTTCGCGGTGCAGCTCGGCCGCCGCGTCGATGCCCGTCATGCCGGGCATCTCGATGTCCAGGAGGGCGACGTCGGCCCGGTGTTCCCGGGCCGCGGCCAACACCTCGTCGCCGCGCGCGACCTGTGCGACGACCTCGATGTCGGGTTCCAGGCCGAGGAGCGCCGCCAGGGCCTCGCGCACCATTGACTGGTCCTCGGCGAGGAGGAGTCTGATCATGCTCATTCCGGGGATCCTAGGCCGGATTCGGCCGGCACGCTGAGGGTGATGGTAAAGCCCTTCCCGGAACGGGTGTTGGCCGCCCGGGTGGTCAGCGTCCCGTCGACGGTGGCGAGGCGCTCCGCGATGCCGGTGAGGCCGTTGCCCGGTGCCGTGCCCGAGGCGCCCCGGCCGTCGTCGGAGACGGTGAGTTCCAGGACCCGGCCGTCCAGGGTCTGGCGCGGGGCGAGGGTCACCTCGCAGCTGCGCGCGCCGCTGTGGCGTACGACGTTGGTGACCGCTTCCCGCAACGCCCAGGCGAGTACCTCCTCCGCCTTCTCGGGGAGGTCCTCGGGCGGCTCGGCCGGGATGGCGGCGGCGATCCCGGCGGCGGCGAGGGCGGTCCTGGCACCGGCCAGTTCGCCGGGCAGGGTCGGGCGGCGGTAGCCGGTGACCGCGCTGCGGACGTCCACCAGGGCCTGCCTGCTGACCTGTTCGATGTCCGCGACCTGGGCGGCGGCCTGCTCGGGGTGGCCGGGGAGCATGCGCCCGGCCAGCTCGCTCTTGAGGGTGATCAGCGAGAGGGAGTGGCCGAGCAGGTCGTGCAGGTCCCGGGCCAGGCGCAGCCGTTCCTCGTTGGCGGCGAGCTGGGCGACGGTGGCGCGGGCCTCGCGGAGCTGGATGGTGGTGAGGATCATCTGCCGGATGCCCGTCATCGAGAACCCGCCGAGCAGTGCCGGGAAGACCAGCGCCGTGATGATCTCGCGGGGGTGCTCGGCGGTGAGGCCGATGCCTGTCAGCACAGCCACGGACGCGGGGATCAGCCAGCGGGCGGCCCGCAGGGGCAGTGCCGCCCCCGCGGAGACGGAGACGTACACGAACAGGACCAGCCACGGACTGCCGAGTGTCAGGGACAGCGTGACGGCGAGTGCGCCGAGGAAGGCGAGCACGATCCCGACCTGTACCGGGCCCAGCATCCTCGGCGAGGGACGGAAGACGAGGAGCAGGTAGCAGCCGACGAAGACCACCAGTCCGAGGGTGCCGAGCGCGGTCACCCACGCGGTGTGGGCGCCGTCGGCGAGATCCTTGATCGGCGCGCTCATGAAGGCGAGCCAGACACCGATCCACAGGCTCTTGACCATGGTCTGCTTGCGGTCCCCCGGCGGGCGCCCGATACCCATGGACATCTCGTCCTCGTTCACGCCTTCAAGGTGTCCTTCCGGTAGAGCCAGGCCGCCCCGCCCGCGAAGAGCAGGAAGTACACGCAGAGGATGGCGACGTCCTTGGCATGCGGCGCGCCGCCCATCTCGACGGACTGGCCGAGTGCAGCGTACGCGTGCGTGGGCAGCCACTCGGAGATGTTCTGGACCCACTGCGGGAAGGTCGAGCTCGGCATCCACAGGCCGCCGAGGATCGAGAGCACAAAGTAGATGATCATGGTGATCGGGCGGACCGCGTCACCGCTGGCGATGTAGCCGATGGCGACCCCGAGGGCGGCGAAGACCAGTGAGCCGGCCCAGATGACGCCGGTGAGGGCGAACCACTGCCACAGGTCGACGCGCACGTGCTTGACGGAGGCGGCGACGAGGAAGACGACCACGATGCAGGGCAGGGTGATCACGGCGGCGCTCGCGATCTTCGCCAGGATGTAGCCCCTGCTCGGCAGCGCGGTCAGCCGCAGCTGACGGACCCAGCCCTTCTCGCGCTCCTTGGCGATGCGCTCGCTGTTGCCCATCAGGACGGCGGTCAGCGCGCCGAAGGAGGCCATGGAGACCATGAAGAAGGCCTGAAGGGTGAGGTCGGTGCCCGGCACCTTGTCGGTGGTGTTCTGGGTGCTGGAGATCAGCACGTAGAGCACCGACGGGTAGATGATCGAGAAGAACATGAACTTCTTGTTCCGCAGGGTGCGGGTCACTTCGAGCTTGATGAGGGTGTTCATCGGGTCCTGGCCTCCTCGGCCTCGGTGATGGCGACGAAGGCCTGCTCCAGTCCGAGACCCGCGACTTCGAGCTCGCGCGGGTAGAGGCCGAGGCCGTAGACGGCGTGCACGGTCGCGTCGGCGTTGTGCGACTGGATACGGACCCGGCGGCCGGTGACGTCGAGCGCGGAGAGGAAGGGCAGGGCGCGCAGCGCCTCTTCGTCGACCGGGCCCTCCAGCTCGAAGGAGATCCGGCGGGCGCCGGCCCTGGCCTTGATCTCGGCGGCGGTGCCGTCGGCGAGGATCCGGCCCTTGTGCAGGACCAGGACCCGGTCCGCGATGGCGTCGGCCTCTTCGAGGTAGTGGGTGGCGAACAGGACGGTCCGGCCCTGGTCGGCCTGCTCGCGCATGGTGGCCCAGAAGGCGCTGCGGGCGGTGACGTCCATTCCGGTGGTCGGCTCGTCGAGCACGATCAGGTCGTTGGCACCGGCGGTGGCGAGCGCGAAGCGCACGCGCTGCTCCTGGCCGCCGGAGAGCTTGTTGACCATGCGGCCGGCGATCGAGGCGATGCCGGCCCGCGCCAGCACCTCGTCCACCGGGTAGGGCCTGGGGTGCAGATCGCAGACGAGTCCGACCAGCTCCCCCACCGTGACCTCCTCCATGAGGCCGCCGGTCTGCAGCATCGCGCCGACCCGGCCGGCCGCGATGGCGGCCTGCGGGGTGGTGCCGAAGAGGCGGACCGTCCCGGAGTCGGCGGTGCGCAGGCCGAGGAGGAGGTCGAGCGCGGAGGACTTGCCCGCGCCGTTGGGGCCGAGGAGCGCCACGGTCTCGCCGGGGTGCAGGTCGAGCGTGAGCCCGTCCACGGCTCGTACGTCGCCGTACGCCTTGCTGACCTGGTCGAAGCTGACCACGGCGGTCTTCGCCTCGGTGGCTTCGGGAGCTGTCGTTGTCATGGGTCCAGCCTGGCGGAGCGGGGTGCGCGTCCGGCAGGGTCAGGGATCGTGAATCCGGGATGACAGATGTCATGCCGTACGGGTGACGGGGCCGTGCTCCGCCGGGTGGCGGGACCGTACGGACAGACGGCGCCGCCCCCGGCCGGAGGTCCGGTCGGGGGCGGTGCCATGCGGGCCCGGCCGGGTCAGCCGTTGCCTTCGAGGTCGATGGTGACGGTCCGCTCGGCGGGGGTCTTGCCCATCAGTGCGCCCTTCATGGCGAAGGCCACGTCGTCCGCGCTGAGCTGGTGCTTCGTACCGTCGCCCTTGGTGATCATGATGCCGTCGAAGACGCCTTCGCAGAGGGTGTCGATGGCCTTCTTGTCGTAGTAGTCGACGAGCTTGCCGTCGACCGCCTTCATCGAAAGGATCTTCGGCAAGGACTTGTCCGGTCCGAACTGGATCACCTTGGGGCCTGCCTTGATGGTGATCAGGCCGGACATCGCGGGCTCCGCGAAGGCCTTCATCGCCCGGTCCAGCTCCGCCTGGCCGACGGTGGGCTCGCGGGTGGTGACGGGCAGCTCGACGGTGGCCGACCGGCCCGTCTCGACCTGGGCGCGGTAGGCGTCGCGCACCGAGCCCACCGACTGGTTGGCGTCGAGCGCCTTGCCCGCCTTGCCGGGTACGGGGACGGCCTTGCCCGGTTCGAACTTGATCGTGCCGTTGCTGGCGGAGCCCGAGGCACCGGCCAGGTCGGTCAGCGCGACGCCGAGCTTCTCCTGGTCGACGGGGAACACCGGGTCGATGTCGCGCTTGCCGCCGAAGAGCGAGCCGATGACCGAGACCGGGTTGTAGTCGCTGCCCGCCGCGGCGCGCACGGTCGCCTGACTGTCCAGGGAGAGTCCGGCCTTGTCGGGTGCGAGCTGCGTCTTCTTGCCGTCCACGCTCAGCTGGAGCGGAGCGCTCGCCCGCTTGCCGAGGGCGGCGTCCAGCTTCTCGACGCCGTCCTCCTTGGTGCCGCCGCCGATGTCGACGCCGAGGACGGTGGTGCCCTTGGGGACGTCCGAGTGGTTCATCAGCAGCCCGGCGCCGTACGCGACCCCGAGCAGGCAGACGGCGGCCACACAGAGCAGCACCAGCTTCGAACGGCCCTTCTTCGCCGGGGCCTTCGCCGCCGCGGGCTCCGGAGCGGTGCGGGCGGCGGGCTCGGGCGCCTGCGCGGCGAACCCTCCCGGGCCGGCCGGACCGGTGCCCATCGGGTTGTCCGGGATGCGCGGGGTGAGATCGGGGCCCTGGAACGGCGACTGGGGCCCCGCCGTGCGGTGCTCCG
Source organism: Streptomyces sp. NPDC048462 (assembly GCF_043200175.1). Taxonomy (NCBI): domain Bacteria; kingdom Bacillati; phylum Actinomycetota; class Actinomycetes; order Kitasatosporales; family Streptomycetaceae; genus Streptomyces; species Streptomyces sp. NPDC048462. The sequence continues at coordinate 16,189 of NZ_JBICXG010000031.1, read as the reverse complement.
CGGGAACGACGGGGATACCGCTGGTCAGGGTGTCGCCCGAGACGTTGTCACCCGAACCGGAGCCGGGTCCTGCGGCCGGGAACTGCGGCGTGAGCACCGCGGTGTCGTCGGACATCCGCGGCGGCACACCACCGGGGCCACCGGGTGCCTGCGGTCCGGCCGGTCCGGAGCCCGGTGTGAAGGCCCCGGCGAAGGGGCCGGGCCCGTCGAGGTCCGGGGTGAGCGGGGAGGAGCCGCCGGCCGGTCCCGTGGTGGGCCCGGACGGGCCGGGCGTACGGATACCCAGGTTCGGCGTGGAGCGCGGTCCGCCGGGACCGTCCGCCCCGGAGCCGGGTGCGCCCGGCTCGCCCGCGCGCTGCGGGCCGTCCGAGAAGTACGGCAGATCGGCGCGCGGGGTACCGGCGGGCGGGGTGCCCCGGTCGCCCGGACCGCTCGCGGGGAAACCCGCACCGTTCGTACCGCCACCCGGACCGCTCGCGGAGAAGCCGGCGCCGTTCGTACCGCCGCCGGCCGGCGGCTTGCCCGTCGCACCGTTCGCGGAGGTGTCCGCCGGGGCGCCCGCCGGGGGCTTGCGCGGCGCGAACCAGTCGCTGCCGCTCTTCTCCCTGGCCGGCTTCTCGGCTGCGGCCTCCGCCGCGGCGGATCCGGCTCCCGACTCGGGCCCCGGTGCGGCCGGGGTCCCCTTCGCGCCGTCGGACGCGGAGGGGCCCGGACGCGGGACGCTGCCGGTGCGCTCGTTGCCGGGCCCGCCGTCCGCGTCGCTCATGGGCGTACGCATGACCACCGGCGGGATCGGACGCGAGCCGGGGATGTTGATCCGGATACGCGTCGTCAGCGTCGTCTCCGTCCTCGGCTCTTCCGGCTGGGGCGGGTCCACAGGCTCCGGGGTCTCCTCCGGGGAATCCTGAGAGGGGTGCGGCGACGGATACTGGCGGGATCCGTACGGCGGCGTACCCGAGGGGTACGCGGCTCCCCCGCGGCCCTGGGGCCCGGAGGACGAACTGTCAGTTTCACGACTCAAGGCAGGTTCTCCCGATTGGCTCCGCCGCCCGTACTTCCCCCATGCCGCAGGCCAGGGGACGGCTCGGCGCGCGAACCACCTTACTGGCCGCGGCCGACAGACACCCCGCGACCGGGGGAAACGACTGCGCACCCCCCGGACGGACAGGGGGCATTACGGGATCGGACGTGGCACATTACTTGCCAGGTCGGCCGCTGTCGGCACCCGGTTGGGGTGACCGCGACATGGTGGCACAGATCACAGCGAGAGCCATCCCGCCCAGCACGAAGAGGGCCAGACCCAGTTCGTCGCCGAAGACATAGTCCCCTTCCGGGCGCCCGCCCAGCAGAAATACGACCGAAATCAGCCATCCCGCTGCGGGTGCCACCGCGCCCGGCTGGGTGCCCATGAGGCGGCGGCCACCGTAGAAGAGTCCGGCGGACGCCAGCAGCGCCAGCAGCAACCCGCCCGGGAACCAAGCGGGTTGGACCAGCGCTCCGGCGATCCCGACCACCGCTCCGAGGACCGCGAGGCCCAGCAGGGCCGCGATCCGGCCGGGGTTGAGGGGTGCGGCCAGACCGGTGGCCGGAATGTCACGGGGAGGCGCGTTGGTCCGCGCGGCCCTCGGCCTGCTGCCGCTCACTGGTCCGCTCCCGTCACACCGGCGAAGAGATCGTCTTCCCGGGCCCCCGGAGCGGCTCCGGGGGTGCCGCTCACCAACTCGTAGTACTCGGTGGTGAGAACGGGCTGGCCGAGATCGTTCGAAAGGGCGAAGAAGGAGCCGTTCAGCGCGATCTGGGTGGCGTGTGCCCGCATCGCCTCGGCCTTGGCGGCCCCGTGGGCGGCGCCGTCGATCTCGGTGGTGATCAGGGTGTCGTTCACCACACCCGGCACGTCGTCGATCGCGGCGATGCCGGGGAAGGTGTCGGGGGCGGTGAGCCGGAGGTTCGCGAAGGCATCCTCGGCGGTGGTGCGCGGCACCCGGTTCCAGTAGATCTTGGCGATGGTGTGCGGGGCGCCGGACTCCGCGCGGTAGGCGGGGTCGGCGGCCAGTTCGGCGGCGCGCGTCGCGACCCGGTGCGCCTGGATGTGGTCGGGGTGCCCGTAGCCCCCGTCGGGGTCGTAGGTGACCAGGACCTGGGGGCGGACGGAGCGGATCACGTCCACGAGGTACCCGGCGGCCTCGTCCACGTCGGCGGACCAGAAGGCCCCCGGGCGGTCGTTCTGCTCGGCGCCCATCATCCCGGAGTCGCGGAACCGGCCGGGGCCGCCGAGGAAGCGGTGATCGGTGACCCCCAGCTCCTTCATGGCCGCCGCCAGTTCGCGCTGCCGCCAGGGCCCCAGGGCGTCGTCCCGGTCGGCCGCAAGGTGCGCGAGCGCGGGCGGGATGACCTCGCCCTCCTCGCCGAGCGTGCAGGTCACCAGCGTGACCAGGGCGCCGTCGGCCGCATACCTGGCCATGGTGGCGCCGTTGTTGATCGACTCGTCGTCGGGGTGCGCGTGCACCAGGAGCAGACGCCGGGCGGGAAGGTCCGTCATGGGTACCACCCTACGAGCCGCCCGGTCCGATGGCCGACGGCGCCCACGCACCGGGCGCCGACGAACCGCGGACGCAGGCCACTGTCACAGGCGCAGGCCTGCCGCTGTCAGAACTTGAGCCCTCCGATCATGCCCGCCACGTTCGTCGTCACCTCGGAGATCGTGGGCGCGATGGACGAGCTGGCGAGATAGAAACCGAGCAGCATGCAGACCACCGCGTGTCCGCCCTTCAGTCCGGACTTCCGGACCAGCAGGAAGACGACGATCGCCAGCAGCACCACCGCCGAAATCGAGAGCGCCACGGCGGTTCACCTCCATCAGTACGGTCGGGACGGGCAGCACGCATGGAGCCAGCAGGTTCATACCCACCGAGCGCTACGGATCATAACTATCCGTGGCAAGGCATTGATCGGGGCACAGCAGCACGAGGGGCGCACGGGCCGGGGCGGCCGATAGGTTCGGCACATGACTTCGTCAGAGATCACCTTCCCGCTGCAGCTGGCCCGGACGATGCGATTCACCCTCGGCGCACCCCGCGCGTTCACGGTGTCACCCGATGGAGAGCGGGTGGTCTTCCTGCGCTCGGGCTCGGGCACCGACCTCTCGGGCCGGCTCTGGGTCCTCGACCTGACCGGCGACGGAGCACCCGGCGAGCGGGTGGTGGCCGATCCCGCCGTGCTGCTGGGCGGTTCGGCGGAGCGGCTGTCGGCGCAGGAGCGGGCCAGGCGCGAGCGGAGCCGCGAGGGGTCGTCGGGGATCGTCGGCTACGCGGTGGACGCGGCAGTCGAGTTGGCGGCGTTCGCGCTCTCCGGGAAGGTGTACGTCGCACAACTGCGGGCGGGCACGGCGCGTGCGCTGCCCGTGCCCGGTCCGGTGATCGATCCGCGCCCCTCCCCGGACGGACGACACATCGCATACGTGTCCAAGGGGGCACTGCGCGTCGTGGGGTCCGGCGGTGAGGAGGACAGGGCCCTCGCGGAACCGGAGGGCGCGCAGGTCTCCTACGGCCTGGCGGAGTTCATCGCGGCCGAGGAGATGCAGCGCTCGCGGGGCTTCTGGTGGTCGCCCGGTTCGGACCGGCTGCTCGTCGCCCGGGTCGACGACAGCCCGGTGCGGCGGTGGTGGATCTCCGACCCGGCGCACCCGGAGCGCAAGCCAGCCGAGATCGCGTACCCGGCGGCCGGGACGCCCAACGCCGAGGTGCGGCTGTTCGTCGTGAACCTGGCCGGGGAGCGCACCGAAGTGCTCTGGGACCGGGCCCGGTTCCCGTATCTGGCACAGGTGCACTGGTCGTCGGCCGGGGCGCCCCTGCTACTGGTGCAGGCCCGTGACCAGCGCAGCCAGCTCCATCTCGCGGTGGACCCGGAGACCGGCACGACCCGGACGGTGCACGTCGACGAGGACCCGGTCTGGCTGGACCTGTTCCCCGGGGTGCCCGCGTGGGCGCCGGACGGGCGGCTGGTGCGGATCGCGGACGAGGGCGGGGCGCGGGTCCTCGCGGCCGGCGACCGGCTGCTGACCGGGGCGCAGTTGCAGATCCAGGCGGTGCTGGACATCGGTGGTTCGGACATCCTGGTGGCGGCCTCGGCGGGCGAGACCGCGGCCGCGCCGGAGATCGGCGAGAGCCATGTCTACCGGGTCAACGAGCTGGGCGTGGAACGGGTCTCCGAGGGGGTGGGCGTGCATTCCGCGGTCCGGAACGGCGGGGTGACGGTGCTGGTGTCCACCGCCCCGGACCGGCCCGGGACGACCGCCCAGGTGCTCCGGGACGGCAAGCTGATCACCACCGTCGCGAACCACGCGGAGCAGCCGGTGCTGTCCGTGCGGGCGCGGTTCACCGAAGGGGGCGCACGGCGGATTCCGTGCGCCGTGCTGCTCCCCTCCGGATACAAGGAATCGGATGGTCCGCTTCCGGTTCTGATGGATCCGTACGGCGGGCCGCACGGCCGCCGGGTGGTCGCCACCCACAACACCCACCTCACCTCGCAGTGGTTCGCGGACCAGGGTTTCGCCGTGGTCGTCGCGGACGGCCGGGGCACCCCGGGCCGTTCGCCCGGCTGGGAGAAGGCGGTGAAGAACAACCTCGCCCTCAGCGTCGACGACCAGGTCGAGGCCCTGCACGCGCTCGCCGGGCGGTTCCCGCTGGACCTGGACCGGGTCGCCATCCGGGGCTGGTCGTTCGGCGGCTTCCTGGCCGGCATGGCCGTGCTCCGGCGGCCCGATGTGTTCCACGCGGCCGTGGTGGGCGCCCCCGTGACCGACCAGCGGCTCTACGACACCCACTACACCGAGCGCTACCTGGGCGACCCGGCGGTCCAGCCCGAGGTGTACGCGTACAACTCGCTGCTCACCGACGAGGGGCTGTCGCACGCAGCCGAGCAGGTGCGGCCGATGATGATCATCCACGGGCTCGCGGACGACAACGTGGTGGTCGCGAACACGCTGCGGCTGTCGTCGGCGCTGCTCGCCGCGGGGCGGCCGCACGAGGTACTGCCGCTGAGCGGGGTGACCCACATGACCCCGCAGGAGAAGGTGGCCGAGAACCTGCTGCTGCTCCAGGTGGACTTCCTGAAGCGGTCGCTGGCGGGCCCGGCGGCCTGAAGCGCGGTCCTACCAGCCCGGCGGCGGCTGGGAGGGCGGCGGGGGCGGCCCGAAGGCGCCGCCCTGCGGGTATCCGTACCCCGGGGCGGGCGGCTGCTGCCCCGGGGGCGGGGCCGCGTCCTGCGCGGGGTGCGCCTCGGAGTCGTACCCAGGTGTTCCGTGTCCCGGCGTCCCGTATCCGGGGGCGCCGTATCCGGGGGCGCCGTACGCCGGCTGCCCGTACCCCGGGTCGCCGTATCCGGAGCCGTATCCCGGTGCGAACGGGCCGGGGACGTCCGCGAAGCCCCTTGGGGCCAGCACGATCAGCGCCAGGACGGCGACGAGCGCCTCGAAGAGCCAGCTGGCCAGGGTCAGCTGGGTCTCGGTCGGCATCGAACCGAAGTGGTCGAGCAGGTCGTAGTGCACGATCCGGACCACTCCCAGCACCCCGCCCGGCAGCAGCAGCGTCGCGGCCACCAGACCGAACGGCCGCGCGTGCACGGCGCGGGGAAGCGCGCTCACCCCCGCGAACAGGCAGAGCAGGGCCAGCGCCGCGGTGCTCCAGCCCGGCGGCGGGTCGGTCAGCCCGTGCATGATCCGGTCGCCGCCCACGTACCAGTCGGGAAAGATCTCCGGGTACTTGACGACCTGGCGGATCTCCCAGGCGATCAGCACCGCGCCGACCGCGCTCAGCAGCACGAAGCCGGTGGCCGACGCACCCGGTCCGGGCCGGGTGGGCAACTGCTCGTAGGAGCCGGCCGGCGGACGGCGCCCGGCCCCGGCGGTGATGAGCAGCGCGATGCCCGCCGCGAGGGCGGCGAAGGCACAGATCAGGGCACGGGCGCGCAGGTCGTCGGAGAACGACGACTCCATCGCGGGGCTGCCGATGTTCCAGAGCCCGGGGAGCCGTACGGCGAGGGTGACCACGCCGGTGGCGACGAGCACGGTGGCGGCGACGGCCGAGCGGAGCGCGGCGACGACGGCGACCACGTACACCACGAGCAGGGCGGCGTCCATGGCCGTGGTCGTGGGCAGCGCGTTCGGGCGGGCTTCCTGGAATCCGGCCCAGTACCGCATCAGCTGGCCGAAATCGGCCGCCCTGATGTCCCGTACGAGCCAGCTCGCCACGATCACCGCGAGCACGCCGCAGAGGGCGGCACCCGTGACTCTTGCTCCCCGCGTGAGTATCACCCCAGCGATACTCCACCGAGCCGGGTCTCCCGACAAGAGGGCCTTGGCCGCGGGGGCCTGGCGGGCGACCGGCCGGGGGACTTGACGTCCTCCGGCCGGTCCACGGCACCCGCACGGCCGTACGTCGTCCATGGTGGCGGGTCCGTATATCGGACGTGCGACGGACGAGTTGCCCGTGCGTTAACGCCTCGGCGGTCAGCCGGCCCGGCTGCTCCCGGAGGGCGGCGGCCCCTCGTCGGTGTCCGGCGGCGGCGCTCCGCCCCCGTCGGACGCGCCCGGCGGCTCCGGGGACGCCGGCGGCCTGCGGGCCTCCCGGTCCACCTCTTCCACGTCCGGACCCGGCCCGCCCTCCCCCGGCGCCAGCGTGCCCTCCGGCGGCACCACGCGCTTCTCCTCCGCGAAGTGACAGGCCGAGGCGTGCCGGGCCGGGGTGTCCGTCAGCCGGAAGACCGCCGGGACCGCCAGCAGCGGCACCTCCAGCTCGCACCGCTCCTGCGCCTTCCAGCAGCGGGTGCGGAAGCGGCATCCGGAGGGCGGGTTGGCCGGCGAGGGCACGTCCCCGTGCAGGATGATCCGCTCGCGGTACTCGCGCGCCATCGGGTCCGGCACCGGCACGGCGGAGAGCAGTGCCTGCGTGTACGGGTGCGTGGGGTGCTCGTAGATCTCCTCGTCGGTGCCGATCTCCGCGAACCGGCCCAGGTACATCACCCCGACCCGGTCGGAGATGTGCCGCACGATCGACAGGTCGTGCGCGATGAACACGTAGCTCAGGTTGAACTCCGACTGGAGCCGGTCCAGCAGGTTGACGACCTGCGCCTGGACGGACACGTCGAGGGCCGAGACCGGTTCGTCCGCGACGATGATCTCGGGGTTGAGCGCGAGGCCGCGGGCGATGCCGATGCGCTGGCGCTGGCCGCCGGAGAACTGGTGCGGATAGCGGTTGATGTACTCCGGGTTGAGACCGACGACGTCCAGCAGTTCCTGGACCTTGCGCCGGCGGTCGCCCTTGGGAGCCACCTCGGGGTGGATCTCGTACGGCTCCCCGATGATGTCGCCCACCGTCATACGGGGGTTCAGCGAGGTGTACGGGTCCTGGAACACCATCTGGATGTTGCGGCGCACGGCCTTCAGCGCACGGCCGGACAGCTTGGTGATGTCCTCGCCCTTGTACCGGATCATTCCGGCCGTCGGCTCCTCCAGGTGCACGAGCAGCCGGGCGACGGTCGACTTCCCGCAGCCGGACTCGCCCACGATGCCGAGGGTCTCGCCTGCCGACAGGTCGAAGGAGACCCCGTCGACCGCCTTCACGGCCCCGATCTGCTTCTTGATCACGATGCCGCGGGTGAGCGGGTAGTGCTTGACGAGGTCGCGCACCTCCAGGATCGGTTCCTTGCCCGCCTGGGCGCTCGTCTCGCGTGACTTGGCCAGCAGGGCGCGTGCCACCTCGCCCTCCTGGCGCGCTTCCCTGCGCCCCGAGTGATCAGCGTGCATCGAGCGTCTCCTTCCAGAAGTAGCAGGCGCTCTGACGGTTCGCGGCCACGTCGAACAACGGCGGTACGTCGGTGCGGCAGACGTCCTGGGCCATCGGGCAGCGCGGGTTGAAGGCGCAGCCGGGCGGGATGTGCAGCAGGTTGGGCGGCAGCCCCTTGATCGCGTAGAGCTCCCGGCCCTTCTGGTCCAGTCGCGGGATCGAGCGGAGCAGGCCCTGGGTGTAGGGGTGCGCGGGTGCCTGGTAGATGTCGTGGACCGGTGAGGTCTCGACGATCCGGCCCGCGTACATCACGGCGATCTTGTCCGCGACGTCGGCGACGACACCGAGGTCGTGGGTGATCAGGATCAGGCCCATGTTCAGTTCGCGCTGGAGCTCCGCGAGCAGGTCCATCACCTGGGCCTGGACGGTGACGTCGAGGGCGGTGGTGGGCTCGTCCGCGATGATCAGCGAGGGTTCCAGGGCCAGCGCCATGGCGATCATGATGCGCTGGCGCATCCCGCCGGAGAACTGGTGGGGGTAGTTGCCGACCCGTTCCTTGGCGGCCGGGATGCGGACCCGGTCCATCAGCTCGACGGCCTTGGCCTTCGCGTCCTTGCGGGACAGTCCGCGGTGGACGACGAACATCTCGCCGAGTTGCTCCCCCACCGTCAGCACGGGGTTGAGCGAGGAGAGCGCGTCCTGGAAGATCATGGCCATCTCCTGGCCGCGGATCTTGCGGCGCTCCTCCTTCTTGAGCTTCAGCAGGTCGCGGTCCTTGAAGAGGATCTCGCCGCCGCTGATCTTCCCCGGCGGCATGTCGAGGATGCCCATGATCGCCTGTGCGGTGACCGACTTGCCGGAGCCGGACTCGCCGAGCACGGCGAGGGTCTCGCCCTCGGACACCGAGTAGTTGACCCCGTTGACGGCCTTGGCGACCCCGTCCCGGGTGTGGAACTCCACGTGCAGATCGCGCACTTCGAGCAACATGGCAGCGGACTCCTCAGCGCAGCTTGGGGTCGAGGGCGTCGCGCACCGCGTCGCCGAGCATGATGAACGCGAGCACGGTGATCGCCAGCGCGCCGGCCGGCCAGAGGAGCATGTGCGGGGCGTTGCGGATGTTCTGCGAGGCGGACGAGATGTCGATGCCCCAGCTGACCGTGGGGGGCTTCAGCCCGACGCCGAGGTAGGAGAGCGTCGCCTCCAGCGCGATGTACGTGCCCAGCGCGATGGTGGCGACCACGATGACGGGCGCCACGGCGTTGGGCGCGACATGCCTGAGCAGCATGCGGGAGTTGGACGCTCCCAGGGCCCGTGCCGCCTGGACGTAGTCGTGCTGCTTGGCGGTGATCACCGCGCCCCGGGCGATCCTGGAGATCTGCGGCCAGCCGAGCAGCACCATGAAACCGATGACCGGCCAGACGGTGTTGCTGGTGACCACCGAGAGGAGGACCAGACCGCCGAGGACCACGGGGATGGCGAAGAAGATGTCGGTGACGCGGGAGAGGATGGCGTCCGAGGCCCCGCCGAAGAAGCCCGCGAGCCCGCCGAGCAGTCCGCCCAGCAGCGCGACACCGAGCGTGGCGCAGACGCCGACGGTGACGGACGCCCTGGCCCCGTAGACGACCCGGGTGTAGACGTCGCAGCCCTGCGCGTTGAAGCCCATGGGGTGGCCCGGCTGGGAGCCCTGCTGCGCCTTGGCGAGGTCGCACTTGAGCGGGTTGCCGGAGGCGATGAGCGAGGGCCAGATCGAGATGATGACCAGGAAGACGATGATCAGGGACGAGGCGATGAAGACGGGGTTGCGCCGCAGGTCGCGCCAGGCGTCGGCCCAGAGGCTGCCCGCCCGTTCCCTGGGCCCGCCGCCGTCGGGCCCATCCGGTGTTCCCTCCAGCGTGGTGCCCTCGCTCATGGCCAGGTCCGCCGCTCCGCCGGCACCGGTCCCGGCGATCGCGTTCTGGGGCTCGGGCTGAGGTTCAGGCATAACGGATCCTCGGGTCGAGTACGGAGTACAGGAGGTCGACGACCAGATTCGCGATGAGGAAGACCAGCACCAGGATGGTCGCGAAGCCGACCACGGTCTGGGTGTTCTGCCGCAGGATGCCCTGGTAGATCTGGTATCCGACGCCATGGATGTTGAAGATCCGCTCGGTGACGATCGCGCCGCCCATCAGCGCGCCGATGTCCGTACCGATGAAGGTGACGACGGGGATCAGCGAGTTGCGCAGCAGGTGGCGCACGATGACGCGGCGCCTGGGCAGGCCCTTCGCCACGGCGGTGCGCACGTAGTCGGCGCGGGAGTTCTCCGCGATCGAGGTCCTGGTGAGGCGGGTGACGTAGGCCAGTGAGACCGAGGCGAGCACCAGGCCGGGCAGGATGAGCTCGTCGAACGGCGCGTCCGAGGAGACCGTCGGGGAGATGACGGACCATTTGACCCCGAGCAGGTACTGGAGCACGTAGCCGGTGACGAAGGTGGGGATCGCGATCACGACGAGCGTCGCGACCAGGACCGAGTTGTCGACGACACGGCCGCGCCGCAGTCCGCTGATGACGCCGAGCGTGACGCCCACGATGATCTCGAACAGGATCGCGACGATGGTCAGCCGCAGGGTGACGGGATAGGCGGAGGCCATCAGCTCGGTGACCTTCTGTCCGTTGAAGGCGGTACCGAAGTCACCGGTGAACACATTGCCCATGTAGGTCAGGTATTGCTGCCACACCGGCTTGTCCAGGCCGAACTCCTTCTGGAGCTGGGCGGCCGTCGTCGGGTCGCACTGCCGGTCGCCGCAGAGGCCCGCGATCGGGTCGCCCATCACGTTGACCATGAGGAAGAGCAGCAGCGTGGCTCCGATGAAGACCGGAATCATCTGGAGCAGACGACGGATCACATAACGCCCCATGTCACCCTCCGCACATCGATCGGGCAGCGGACTTCGGCCGTCGGTCGTTCCGGGGCGGATCGGGACCTGATGAACGGCTGCATCGCGCAGTCACCTCCCTGTTGGCACCGGCTTCCCCGAGCGGCCGTTGACTCGACTGCCGGGTCGCTCACTGTCCCGACGTGAACCAAATAACATCCCATTTCACACGGAATAGCATCTTCTGTGCACCCTCACGGGAAGACCGGTGCGCCGGAAGGGGCCAAACGTGTGACGGGCGACGGGGACCGGCCGCACACACGGCGGCCCGGCACCCTCACGGGGCGCCGGGCCGTCACCGTCACTGCGGGGTCACTTGACCTTGATCTCGCTGTAGACCGGCACGCTGAACGGGTTGAGCGCGACGTTCGAGACGTTCGTGGAGTAGCCGGCACTGCCGTTCTGGTACCAGAGGGGAATGGCCGCCATGTTGTCCCGGACCACCGCTTCGGCGTCCTTGAAGGTCTTGACCGCCTTGGCCTTGTCCGACTCGGCGTTGGCCTGGTTGACCAGCTTGTCGAACTTCGGGTCCGTCCACTTCCCGTCGTTGGACGAGGCGTTGGTGTAGTAGAGCGGCTGCAGGAAGTTCTGGATGAGGGGGTAGTCCATCTGCCAGCCGGCGCGGAACGGGCCCGTCATCTTCTTCTGGGTGATCTTGTTCCGGAAGTCGGCGAAGGTGCCCGTCGGAGCGCCCACGCAGGCCTTGTCGTTGCCGAGCGCGTTGTTGATGCTGTTGCAGACCGCGTCCACCCAGTCCTTGTGGCTGCCCGTGTCGGCGTTGTAGCCGATCTTGACCTGGCCGCCGGGGATGCCGCCGCCCTCGGAGACCATCTTCTTGGCCTCGGCGGGGTTGTAGTCGCACAGGCTGCCGCAGAAGCCGGACTGGTAGCCGCCCTCCTCACCCAGCACCGGCGAGGTCCAGTCGGTGGCCGGCGTCCGCGTGTTGTTGAAGATCGTCTCGGTGATCTGCTTGCGGTTGATGGCCATGGAGAGGCCCTTGCGGACCTTGTCGCTGTCGGCCTTGTCCCACGCCTTGTCGTAGAACGGGAAGGCCAGGGTCTGGATGATGCCGGCCGGGGTGTTGATGTAGCGGTCGCCGAGGTCGGCCTTGACGTTCTTCAGCTGCGCGGCGGGGACGTCGTCGACCAGGTCGAGGTTGCCGGCCACCAGGTCGGTGTAGGCGGTGTTGTTGTCGGTGTAGACCTTGAGGTCGATGCCACCGTTCTGCGCCTTGTCCGTACCGGGGTACTTGTCCCACTTGCGCAGGGACATCTGCGAGCCCTTGGTGTACGAGTCAATGGTGTAGGGGCCGTTGCCGACCGGCTTCTTCAGCCAGGCCGCGTGGTCGTCGAAGAAGGCCTGGGGCAGCGGGGCGAAGGCCGCGTAGCCCAGCGTGTCGGGCCACAGCGAGAACTTCTGGCTGAGCTTGACGGTGAACGTCCTGGCGCCGGTGACCTTCAGCCCGGACATGGCTCCGGCGGCCTGGGCACCGGAGTCCGGGTGCACCTTGTCGTAGCCCTCGACCTGACCGAAGAAGTAGGCGTTCTTCTGGTTGTTCTTGAGGCTCGCGCCGTAGTTCCACGCGTCCACGAAGGACTTGGCGGTGACCTTCTCGCCGTTGGAGAACGTCCAGCCGTCCTTGACGGTGATGTCGAAGTTCTTCGAGTCGGTCGTGGCGATCTTCTCCGCCAGCATGTCCTCGGCCGCGCCGGTCTTGGGGTTGTACCGCTTGAGACCCCGGAAGACCATGTCGAGGACCTTGCCGCCCTGCACCTCGTTGGTGTTGGCCGGCTCCAGCGGGTTCTGCGGGTCACCCCACGAGGAACTCACCACCCCATCGGCGCCACCGCCGCCACCACTGTCGCCCCCGCCGCCGCAGGCGGTCGCCGCCAGGGCGACGGCGACCGCGCATGCGGCCCACTTGACCTGTGTGGCTCCGCGCATGGAGTGCCTCCTCGTATTGCTCCGTCTTACGTCAGGTCAAATATCACCGCATACCGAGCGTTACGCATATTTACCCCCGCCATCCGGGCACAACGGAAGCCACTCGAATGGTGGGAGCGGGCGCCGGGCGGACACTTTTGGCACGTGCATGCCATCCCTGTCGGGGCGGCGAACCGGCCTGACGAGCGGCGAAGCGGTAACGGCAACACAACGAACGCGCATCGACCCGGGGCCCACCGGAGCGGATGCACGGATTCCGAGACATGACCGCCCGTATATCGGACTCATTGACTGACTTCAGCCGTTTCACCCTGAAATTTGCCCTGGAACAGGCAAAGGCAAGGCAATGGCATGCCCGATCACTGGTCATGTATAAGTCAAGCTTCCAAAGAGCGGCTCAAGCCGGTCCGACATTCATTGACCCTGCATGAATTGCGTTGAAAAAGTCCGGGTAGCCCGTAGGTGTGCCCTGCGGAGTCCTTCGACCCTCCGGGCCAGGAGCACCATGACGATTCCAACCTCGAACGCAGCAGCCCCCCTTGAGGTGGCCAACGCGAAGACGCCTGCGGCGTCGGAACCTACGGCGCCCAAGGGCGGCGAGGGCCGGTCCCCGGGAAAAATGGCCTGGCGGCGATTCAAACGTGACCGCACCGGCGTTATTTCAGCCTATGTAGTCATTTTCTTCTTTGTCATCGGTATCTGTGCGCCGCTGATCGCCAAGCTGTACGGGAAGAACCCCTACACGACGTACGGAGCGAACGACACCAGCCTTCTGGACGACTTCGGTTCGCCGGTCCTGCCCAACGGCGGCATGAGCGGGGACTTCTGGTTCGGCATCGAGCCGGGTCTCGGCCGGGACGTCTTCACCTTCCTGCTCTACGCCATCCGCAACTCCCTGTTCATCGCAACGGCCATCACGCTGCTGGTCGCCCTGATCGGCATCGCCGTCGGCATCACCGCGGGCTACCTCGGCGGCAAGACGGACTACCTGGTCGGCAGGGTCATCGACATCCTGCTGGCCTTCCCGTCCACACTCTTCTTCATCGCCTTCTGGCCGGTGCTGATCTCGATCCTCGTCCCCCCCGAGGAGTCCACCCCGGTCTGGCTGACGGTCGTCAGCCTCGTCGCCATCATGACCGCCTTCGGCTGGGCTTCGATCGCGCGTCTGCTGCGCGGTGAGGTACTCGCCCTGCGTGAGCGCGAGTTCATCGAAGCGGCCAAGGTGACCGGCGCCTCTCCGAGCCGGATCATCTTCAAGGAACTGCTGCCCAATCTCTGGACGCCGATCCTGATCCAGGCCACGCTCGCGCTGCCAGCATTCGTCACGGCGGAGGCAGGCCTCTCCTTCCTCGGTGTCGGTCTCACCGACCCGACCCCCGACTGGGGCGTGATGATCCAGCGCGGATCGAACGTCTACCAGAGCGACATCACTTTCATGCTCTTCCCCGGCGCCACGATGGTGATCTTCGTGATCGCCTTCAACCTGCTGGGCGACTCGGTGCGTGACGCACTGGACCCGAAGACCAAGCGCTGAACCGCACCTCCTCCGGCCGGGCGACGGGGCCCACCGGATCGATCGTTCTCCCTCGACCAGAGCAGGAAGCCATGTCCCTCTCCCGCAGAAACTTCGTCATCGCCACGTCGGTCGCAGTCGGCGGCTCAATGGTCCTCTCCGCCTGCAGCAGCGGCAGCTCCAACACCGACAAGGGCAGCAAGGACAAGGGCCACGGTGGCACCGACAAGTACACCGGTGCGGTCGTCGTCGGCACCAAGGCCGACTCCACCGGCCCCGCGGCCGAGATTCCGGGTGCGAAGAAGGGCGGCACGATCCGCGGCATCGCCCCGGACGACTTCTCGCACCTCGACCCGCAGCGCATCTACTTCTCGTGGAACTCCGCCGTCGGCGACCTCTTCATCCGTGGCCTGACCGGCTACAAGATCGCCGCTGACGGCTCGATGAAGCTGGTCGGTGACCTCGCCACCGACGCGGGCACCATGAGCGACGCCGGCAAGACCTGGGCCTTCACGCTGAAGGACGGTCTCAAGTGGGAGGACGGCTCGGAGCTCACGGTCGAGGACGTGCGCCACGGCATCGAGCGCGGCTTCGCCAGCTTCACCACCGAGGGCGCGGGCTACGCCCAGCAGGCACTGACCGGATCGGCCGACTTCCGGGGGAAGTACAAGGGCCCGTTCAGCGGCAAGCACCTCGACTCGGTCGTGACCGACAAGGCCGCGAAGACCATCACCTTCAAGCTCGCCGAGTCCCGCCCGGACTTCAACTTCACCCTGGCGATGAGCTCCTACGGCGCCGTCCCAGTCAAGGGCGACAGCAAGGAGAAGTACGACAAGGACCCGGTCTCGGCCGGCCCGTACCGCATCAAGGCGCACAAGGTGGACAAGTCGATGACCCTGGTGCGCAACCCGCACTGGGACCCCAAGACGGACTCGATCCGCAACGCCTACCCGGACAGCTTCGTCTACGAGTTCGGCCCCGAGTCGCTCCAGGCCGCCGACCGGCTGATCGCCGACGACGGCGACGACCAGTACGCCGTCATGGCCTACAGCGGCGTCCCGGCCGAGCGCATCCAGAAGGTCCTCACCGACCCAGAGCTGAAGAAGCGCACCTTCAACGGTCTGCTCACCGGCGTGTACTACTACGCCATCAACACCAAGCGGATCACCGACCTGCGGGTGCGCCAGGCGCTCATCCACGCCTGGCCGCTGGAGCAGATCCGCAAGATCTACGGCGGCCCCTCGGCCGGTGAC
This sequence comes from Streptomyces sp. NPDC048462, assembly GCF_043200175.1. Taxonomy (NCBI): domain Bacteria; kingdom Bacillati; phylum Actinomycetota; class Actinomycetes; order Kitasatosporales; family Streptomycetaceae; genus Streptomyces; species Streptomyces sp. NPDC048462. The sequence continues at coordinate 783 of NZ_JBICXG010000031.1, read as the reverse complement.
TACGCGACGTCCATCCTCAGCCCGGACATCCTCGGCTACGCCAAGGACGACGTCTACGGCAAGCTGAAGAAGCCGCAGGGCGACCCGGAGGCGGCGAAGAAGCTGCTGAAGGAGGCCGGCAAGACCGGTCAGAAGGTCGTCTACGCGTTCCCGCAGAGCGCCAACTACGACAAGACCAAGGTCGTCATCGAGAGCGCCCTCAAGGCGGCCGGCTTCGACCCGGTCATCAAGCCGCTGGACTCCACCAGCTACTACGACCAGATCCAGCAGATCGACAACAAGTTCGACGTGATGTGGTTCGGCTGGTCCCCTGACTGGCCGACCGGCTACACGCTGATCCAGCCGCTGTTCGACGGCGCCACGATCGCCAACGGCGCCAACAACATCTCGCAGCTGAAGGTCGACTGGGTCGACGCCGCGATCAAGAAGAACGTCGTCATCGCCGACCCGGCCGAGGCCGGCAAGGCGTGGGCCGCCCTGGACAAGCGGATCATGACGGAGGAGGCGCCGATCATCCCCGAGACGTTCCAGCGCCGCTTCTACCTGTACGGCTCGAAGGTCGGCGGCGCCATGTTCCACCCGAACTGGTCCTCGGCGGTCTTCTACAAGCTGTTCGTGAAGGCCTGACGCCAACACTCCCGAGGCGGGGCGCCCCTGCGGCGCCCCCCCCCCCCCCCCCCCCCCCCGGGGGGGGGGCCGGGTAAAACAACGGCAAATTTCCATTAAACAAAACCCCGGCGAAAAGGGCGCATGTGCAAAGGCTTTATAAAAAATGGCAAACCA
>NZ_JBICXG010000030.1:0-96298 GCF_043200175.1 Streptomyces sp. NPDC048462 | reverse complement strand
AAACAACAGGCAGCAGCTTGCAACCCCCCCCCAAACGGCCTGGGACGCAGGGGTCCAAATTTTCGACATGGTGATCGGCTGAGGGTGGCGGCGGGGGGCGCCCCCCGGGCCCCCCGCGCCTGCGTGTCCCCATCCCGCGCCGGGGCGGCCGTCTCCCGGCGGGCTTCCGCGGGGCGGCCGGGTAGGCATCCGGCCGCCCCGCGGAAGCCCACCGCGGACGCCGCCGCCCGTACCCGGGTATCCAAGCAATCCAGGGAAGGAATCCCGCCCGTGGCCACCTCGACACCCACCCGGGACGCGTACACCCCGCCGCCCCGAGGCTCCCAGCGCAAACCGGTGAACGCCCGCCGGCAGACGTGGCGGAGCCGGCTCTGGCGGTTCGACGACAAGGCGTCGCCGTACGCCTACATAGCCCCGTTCTTCCTCGTCTTCGGCGCCTTCGGGCTCTATCCGCTGATCTACACCGGCTGGATCGCCCTGCACCGGGTGGAGATGACCGGCCTGGACCAGATGGAGTGGGTCGGCTGGGACAACTTCGACAAGATCCTGCACGACGCGGAGTTCTGGACAGCCGTCACCAACACGTTCGTGATCGGTGTCATATCGACGGTTCCGCAGCTGCTGGTCGCGCTCGGCCTGGCCCACCTGCTGAACTACAAGCTGCGCGCCAGCACCTTCTGGCGGACGGTCATCCTCACCCCGTACGCCACCTCGGTGGCTTCCGCCGCCCTGGTCTTCGCCCTGGTCTTCCGGGCCGACGGCGGGCTGCTGAACTGGGTGCTGCACTTCGTCGGTCTCGGTCACACGAACTGGGCCAACGGTGAGTGGACGTCGAAGATCGCCATCTCGGTCATCGTGATCTGGCGCTGGACCGGCTACAACACCCTGATCTACCTGGCGGCCATGCAGGCCGTGCCGTCCGATCTGTACGAGGCCGCCTCGCTCGACGGCGCCTCGCGCTGGCAGCAGTTCCGCAAGGTGACCATCCCCTCGCTGCGGCCCACGATCCTGTTCACGATCGTCATCTCGACCATCGGTGCCATGCAGCTGTTCGGTGAACCCCTGCTGCTGGAGGGCGGCGCCATCGGCGCGACCGGCGGAACCGAGAATCAGTACGAGACCCTCAGCGTCTACCTCTACAACTACGGCTGGCACCTCGGGCATCTCGGTCCGGCCGCCGCGGTGGCCTGGGCGATGCTCGCCCTCCTGCTGATCATCGCCGCGGTCAACTGGCTCATCGGCCGCTTCGTACGTAAATCCGCGGTCTGACCGGGAGCGATATCCATGACCATCACCAGCCCCACCCAAGCCCCGGGGTCCGTACTCCCGGCACCTGCCGTGCACCGCGCGCCGAAGCGCGCGAGCCGGTTCAAGCCCGGAGCGGGCAAGCAGCTGCAGGGCGGCCCGTTCGCGTACATCGCGCTGGCCGTCGTCGGCATCGGCTCGCTGCTGCCGCTCTACTGGACCCTGGTGGCCGCCTCCCACACCCAGGACGAAGTACTGGCCACCACCCCGCCGTTCCTGCCGGGCGGCCGGCTGATGCACAACCTCGACGCCGCCTGGAACCAGGCCCACCTGGGCAAGGCGATCGTCAACAGCTTCCTCGTCTCCTCCTGCATCACGGTGGCGACGCTCTTCTTCTGCACGCTGGCCGGCTACGCCTTCGCCAAGATGCGGTTCAAGGGCCGTGGCGGCCTGATGACCGGGGTCATCCTGACCCTGACGATCCCGCCGCAGCTCAGCGTCGTCCCGCTGTTCATGATGATGTCCGACCTCGGCTGGGGCGGGAAACTGGAGTCGGTGACCTTCCCGACCCTGGTCAGCGCGTTCGGCGTGTTCTTCATGCGGCAGTACCTGAGCGAGGCACTTCCGTACGAGCTCATCGAGGCCGCCAAGATCGACGGCGCGAACAACTTCCGCATCGTGCTGAGCATCGTGCTCCCGGTGGCGCGCCCCGCGATGATGGTGCTCGGCATGCTCACCTTCGTCCAGGCGTGGAACGACTTCTTCTGGCCCTACCTCGCGCTGAACCAGCAGAACCCCACGCTCCAGGTGGCCCTCGGCCAGCTGAGCGCCTCCTACACCCCCGACCAGAGCATCGTGATGGCGGGCGCGCTGATCAGCACGCTGCCGCTGCTCGTGGTGTTCGTGATCTTCGGGAAGCGGATCGTCGGCGGCATCATGTCCGGCGCCGTCAAGGGCTGACACGTCCCGACGACCACGTCCCGCAGAGCACTTCGCGCGATCACGTCCCGCCGATGACCGCCACCGGAAGATCCGTACGGCCCGTACCCGACCGAGGGCCGTACGGATTCCGGAGCCCCACCCCTTCCCGCCCCTGTCCGTCCTCTCCTGGGAGCGCTCCCGCATGACTGCTGTACGACCCGACATCGCCCCGAAGCAGGCGCCCGAGGCGACGAGTTTTCCGACAGGCTTCGTCTGGGGGGCGGCCACCGCCGCCTACCAGGTCGAGGGCGCCGCGGCCGAGGACGGCCGCACCCCCTCCATCTGGGACACCTTCAGCCGTACGCCGGGCAAGGTCCGCAACGGCGACACCGGAGACATCGCCGCCGACCACTACCACCTGTACCGCGACGACGTGGCACTGATGAAGCGGCTGGGGCTGAAGGCGTACCGCTTCTCCGTCTCCTGGTCCCGGGTGCAGCCCACCGGGCGCGGCCCCGCCGTCGAACGCGGCCTGGACTTCTACCGCAAGCTCGTCGACGAGCTGCTCGAGGCCGGCATCACCCCGGTCGCCACCCTCTACCACTGGGACCTGCCCCAGGAGCTGGAGGACGCCGGCGGCTGGCCGCAGCGGGTGACCGCCGACCGCTTCGCGGACTACACCGCGATCATGGCGGGCGCCCTCGGCGACCGCGTGGGGACGTGGACCACCTTCAACGAGCCCTGGTGCTCGGCCTTCCTCGGCTACGGCTCCGGAGTACACGCTCCCGGCCGCACCGAGCCCGCCTCCGCCCTGCGGGCGGCCCATCACCTCAACCTCGCCCATGGCCGGGCGATCGAGGTCCTGCGCGGCCAACTCCCCGCTGCCGTGCAGACCTCGGTCACCCTCAACCTCCACCAGGTCCGCCCGCTCACCGCGAGCGCGGCGGACGCCGACGCCGCCCGCCGGATCGACGCGGTGGGCAACCGGATCTTCACCGGTCCGATGCTGCGCGGCGAGTACCCCGAGGACCTGATCGCGGACACCAGGCACCTGGTCGACTGGTCGACGCTGGTCCAGGACGGCGACCTGGCGGCCATCTCCCGCCCGGTCGACGTGCTCGGCGTCAACTACTACACGCCGACGCTCGTCTCCACGCCCGCCGAGGGCGCCGGCGACACCCGCAACGACGGCCACGGCGCCAGCGACCACTCCCCGTGGCCCGGCTCCGAGCACGTCGCCTTCCACCTGGCCGAGGGGAAGGAGCGCACCGCGATGAACTGGTCGATCGACCCCAACGGGCTCTACAGCCTCCTCATGGACGTCACCCGGGACCACCCGGGGCTGCCCCTGATGGTCACCGAGAACGGCGCCGCCTTCGACGACTACGTCTCGCCCGAGGGCCGGGTGGAGGACCCCGAGCGGATCGCGTACCTGCACGGCCACCTCGACGCGGTCCAGCGGGCGGTGGCCGACGGGGCGGACGTCCGCGGCTACTTCCTCTGGTCACTGATGGACAACTTCGAATGGGCGTACGGCTATTCGAAGCGCTTCGGCGCCGTGTACGTCGACTACGCCTCCCAGCGCCGCATCCCCAAGTCCAGCGCCCACTGGTACGCCGACGTGATCCGCCGCCACGCCCTGCCGCCGACCGGCCCCTCCTGACGCCGAGCAGGTCAACCTCCGCTGAATGAGCCGGGGTTGACCTGCTCCTGTCCGATCAAGCGCCACCCCTGAGACCCGGCCCCGCGCCGGGTCTCTGCCGTGTCCGGGGGCGGGCCGCGCCCGTCCGCACCCCGGCCCATGCGAGCCGATTGACCACCCGCGTAGAGTGGGAGCGCTCCCATGAATGGGGGCGGGGGAGCGGCCAACCGGTCCCGTCGAGTGTCAAGAGAGCCAACACCAGGACTTGGTTTGGTTATCCGACTGTGAGAAATTGACCGCGAACGGGAGGCAGCCATGACGGCAGCGCGAGTACGTAGCGGGGGGCGGCCCACGCTGGAGGAAGTCGCGGCACGGGCGGGAGTGGGCCGGGGCACGGCCTCACGCGTCATCAACGGCTCACCGCGGGTCAGCGCGCACACCCGGGAGGCGGTGGAGGCGGCCGTCGCCGAGCTGGGCTACGTGCCCAACCGCGCCGCCCGCGCCCTGGCCGGCAACCGCACGGACGCCATCGCCCTCGTGGTGCCGGAGTCGGAGAGCCGCTTCTTCGCGGAGCCGTACTTCTCCGACATCGTCCGAGGGGTCGGAGCCGCCCTGGCCGACACCGAGATGCAGCTGCTGCTCACCCTCGTCGGCAGCGACCGCGAACGCCGCAGGCTGGCCCAGTACCTGACCGCGCACCGCGTGGACGGCGTGCTCCTGGTCTCCGTGCACGCCGACGACCCGCTGCCCGACCTGCTGGAGCAGCTGGGCATGCCGGCCGTGATGAACGGCCGCAGGTCGGCCGCCGAGCCGCTGCCCTCGGTGGACTCCGACAACTTCGAGGGCGCCCGGGGCGCCGTCGAGCACCTCGCCTCCCGGGGCCGCCGCGCCATCGCCACGATCACCGGACGCCTCGACGTGTACGCCTCCCAGAGGCGCCTGGACGGCTACCGCAAGGCCGTGGCCGACGCGGGCCTGGAACCCGACGAGCAGCTGATCGCCCCGGCCGACTTCTCCGAGGAGGGCGGCGTCCGGGCCATGCGCGAGCTGCTCGCCCGCCGCCCGGACGTGGACGCGGTCTTCGCCGCGTCCGACCTGATGGCCGCGGGCGCCCGCCAGGTGCTCCGTGAGGCCGGCCGGCGCATCCCGGACGACGTGGCCCTCATCGGCTTCGACGACTCGGCCGTGGCCCGCCACATGGACCCGGCCCTGACGAGCGTGCGCCAGCCGATCGAGGAGATGGGCCGCACGATGACCCGGGTGCTCCTCGACCTGATCGCGGGCGAGAGCGACGAGCGGCCGCAGATCGTGCTCCCGACGGAACTGGTGGTCCGGGACTCGTCGTGAGGCGAGGGGCGGGGGAGCAGGCGCAACGGAAAGGCCCCGGTCGATGACCGGGGCCTTTCCTGTGAGGGTGAGTAACGGGACTCGAACCCGCGACATCCTGGACCACAACCAGGTGCTCTACCGTCTGAGCTATACCCACCACGTCCGGTCGTCTTTCCGACCGGCCGAGAAAAAGTGTACAGGGTCTTGGAGGGTGCTCGCGCCCTCATTGTTCTGCCGTCGGTCACAGCCCTCGGAAGGGCCGTGACCAGCGGCTTTCCACTGAACCTAGACCGAGGGCGACGACACCCGCGCCGCGATCGACTTCGCGCGCTCCGAGTCCGGTCCCGGCTGCGGTACGAAGACCGCCTCGCGGTAGTAACGCAGCTCCGTGATGGAGTCGCGGATGTCCGCGAGCGCCCGGTGGTTGCCGTTCTTCTCGGGGCTGTTGAAATACGCCCTCGGGAACCAGCGGCGGGCCAGTTCCTTGACCGACGAGACATCGACGATGCGGTAGTGGAGGTAACCCTCCAGCGACGGCATGTCCCGCAGCAGGAAGCCCCGGTCGGTGCCGACCGTGTTTCCGCAGAGCGGGGCCTTGCCGGGCTCCTTCACGTGCTCGCGCACGTAGGACAGGACCCGCTCCTCGGCGTCGGCCAGGGTGGTACCCCCGGCCAGCTCGTCGAGCAGGCCCGAGGCGGTGTGCATCTGCCGCACCACCTCGGGCATGGTCTCCAGGGCCGCGTCCGGCGGGCGGATCACGATGTCCACCCCGTCGCCGAGCACGTTCAACTCCGAGTCGGTGACCAGTGCGGCCACCTCGATGAGTGCGTCTTCCGTCAACGAGAGCCCGGTCATCTCGCAGTCGATCCACACCATGCGGTCGTTCATGCGCCCCACCCTACGGGGCACTCCGCTGCCCCGGCAGGGCCGGGCGCCCTGCCGCGTACGCGTCGGAGCCCGGCCTCCCCTGTTCGGAGCGGCCCGGATCCAGCGCTGCCGGGCCGGCGGCCGACTGGCCCCCGGGAGCGGGAGCCGGCACGGCACGACGGCTGCCGGGACCGGCCTGCGCGGGCACCACCTGCTCGGTGACCTGGCCGACCGGCTCAGGACCCCCGCCCTGCGGACGGCGGGCCCGGTAGGCGGCCCGGTACGCGGCGGGCGAGGAGCCCAGCTGACGCCGGAAGTGTCCGCGCAGCGCGACCGGCGAGCGGAAGCCGCAGCGGCCCGCGACCTCGTCGACCGAGTAGTCGGACGTCTCCAGCAGCCGCTGCGCCTGAAGCACCCGCTGGGTGATCAGCCACTGGAGCGGTGCGCTGCCGGTGAGCGAGCGGAACCTCCGGTCGAAGGTCCGCCGGCTCATGTAGGCGCGCGCCGCGAGCGTCTCCACGTCGAACTGCTCGTGCAGATGCTCCAGTGCCCAGGCCACGACCTCGGCGAGCGGGTCGGAGCCGATCTCCTCCGGTAAAGACCTGTCCAGGTAGCGCTCCTGGCCGCCGCTGCGCCGCGGTGGCACGACGAGCCGGCGGGCGAGCGCCCCGGCGGCCTCCGTGCCGTGGTCCGAGCGCACTATGTGCAGACAGAGATCGATGCCTGCCGCTGTGCCCGCCGAGGTGAGCACGTCGCCGTCGTCGACGAACAGCTCACGCGGATCCACGTGGACCGACGGGTAGCGCTTGGCCAGCGTCGGTGCGTACATCCAGTGCGTGGTCGCCGGACGGCCGTCGAGCAGGCCGGCTGCGGCGAGGACGAAGGCCCCCGTGCACAGGCCGACGATTCTGGCCCCTTCCTCGTGGGCGCGGCGCAGCGCGTCCAGTGCCTCCACGGGTGGTGGCGAGGTGATCGAGCGCCAGGCGGGCACCACGACGGTGCCGGCCCTGCTGATCGCCTCCAGCCCGTAGGGCGCGGTGAGTTCGAGTCCCCCTGTAGTGCGCAGCGGTCCCTCTTCGCCGCTGCACACGAGAAGCCGGTAGCGCGGAACTCCCGCGTCCTGGCGGTCGATACCGAACACGGAGAGCGGGATGGAGCTCTCGAAGATGGGGCCGCCGCTGAACAGCAGTACGGCCACGACCTCCCGTCGCCGGCGCCCGCTCAGCTTCCGTACAGCCTCCGTTGCGGTGGCGGAGTCCTGGCTCATGACGCTAAGCCCCCCTCGGTGTTCGCGTCTTCCTGGTCCTTACGGGCCTGTCGCACCTGCACTTGTCCCCTCGGTCGTGCACGAGTCCCCAGCCTTCGACACCCAAGATCGAATCTACTGCGTCCCGTGGTGCCGTCGTGACAAGTTCACCAACCGGCTTTATGTCGACAAGGCAACCTGGCGGGAAGCATTCGATCACGAAGCGTTTCACTCGTGAGTCGTGCAGGGAAGTGCGCCTGGCGTTCATGGCCCGTCCCCATTGGGTGGAAGCGTACCGCGCGGTCTCCTTCTGCCTGCTGGCAAGGGGGTTGATCGGCCATTTCGGCAAGGGATTGGCTGGGGAGTGAAGTTGGCTGAAAACATACGGTCGCGTGTGCGGAAATCATCCGTTCAACCGGCGTACGCCCCGCAGGAGCGGCCGCCTCCATGCGCCCCCACGGCCGGTCCGGAGAGGGGCGGACGGTGCCGGCGGGGTGTCCGGATGCCGGCCGGGGGCCGTATCGGCGGCCGGCCGCGCGGCGCGTTCCGGACGGGTGGCGGCCCGCCGGTCCGGGTTCCGGATCGTCATCCCGATCCGGAAGGGGCGCGAAGGTCGGTACCGAGCGGTCGGACACCGCGGCGACGGACCGACGGGAACCCGACGACGACTCGACGACGCCCGGCGGCGGGCTCCCGTGCGCCCGACGACGACCGGGCGGTGGTCGCAGGTCGCGGCCGTCCGGCTCCCGCGACGTCGGTGTACGGGGCAACCGGCATTGCCATACGGGGCGGTCTCGGGCATGCTCCGTGAAACGTCGCGCACGCTTTGCGCGGGTCTGGGCCGTGGAGGAGTGGGGCCGTACCCTTGGGGGTAAGGGGTTGGGAAGATGATTCCCGGACACCGCCACACCGCCCACTGACGCAGCTCTGACGCAGCTCTTACACCGCTCTGACGCAGCTCCCCAAGTCGCTCTCCTCACGAGGACTCTCTTCGCCGAGACACCGATGGCCGGTCACGAAATCCCTGAACCCGCGGACCGCAAGCAGGTAGCCGACCCAGAGTCGGGCCCGCAGGCGGTCGAAGAAGCACGTCATTCCTGCGATCCCGCGTTCCGGCACGGCGTCGTCGTCGGCTTCGACGGCTCGACCTCCAGCGAACGAGCCCTCGCCTACGCCATCGGCATGGCCCGAAGATCGGGCTCCGGCCTGATCATCGTCCATGTCGCCAATCGGCTGCCGACCACGGTCTGGGCAGGCTGCGAGCCGCCCGTCTTCGTCGATGTGCCCGATCACCGGACCGAGGTCCTCGGCCTGGAGCTCGCCTGCGCGGACTACCTCACCGAGGTCCCGTGGGTGCTCGTCGAGCGCGGCGGGGACATCTGCCACGAGTTGGAGGAGGTCGGCCGGGAGTACTCGGCCGACGCGATCGTGGTCGGCTCCACCCAGGGCATCGTCGGCCGGATCTTCGGCTCGGTGGCGGGCCGGCTGGCCCGGCGCGCGCAGCGCCCGGTCGTGGTCATCCCGTAGCGGTTTCCCGCTCCTCCCCTCGGTTACTTCCCCCCGTTCGTTCCCCCCTCGCTCCTTCGAGGGCGCTCCGCGCGACCGTCGTCCCGGCTTCCGGGACGGGCGGTCTCGTTTCGGGCTCCGCCGCCGGGTCGTGGCGTCAACTCGACTACCAAAACAGCGGGGTGAAACAAACCGCAGAGCCGAAAAAGAGGATTGTGCAGTTGTGAGGGGCGGATAAGAGCCGTTGGGGAACGGTGCGATTGCATGTGAACCGGGACGGCGAGCAGCCCGCCGGGGCGGGGGAGCGGAGCGGCCCCGGACCCCCCGCGGTGCGGTGGGTCCGGGGCCGCTGCCGACCGGGGGTGGCGGGGTGGCTACTCGACGGTGACGGACTTCGCCAGGTTGCGCGGCTTGTCGATGTCCCGGCCCATGGCCAGCGCCGTGTGGTAGGCGAAGAGCTGGAGCGGGATACCCATCAGGATCGGGTCCAGCTCGTTCTCGTTCTTCGGCACGACGATGGTGTGGTCGGCCTTCTCCTGCACCTGGTGCGCGATGGCGAGGATGCGGCCGCTGCGGGCCTTGATCTCCTCCATCGCGGCGCGGTTCTTCTCCAGCAGGTCGTCGTCCGGCACGATCGCCACGGTCGGCATCGCGGGCTCGATCAGCGCGAGCGGTCCGTGCTTCAGCTCGGAGGCGGGGTAGGCCTCGGCGTGGATGTACGAGACCTCCTTGAGCTTCAGCGAGGCCTCCCGGGCCACGGGGTAGCCGCGCACCCGGCCGATGAACATCATCGACTTCGCGTCCGCGTACTCCGCGGCGAGCTTCTTGATCTCGTCCTCGGTCTCCAGGATCTCGCTGATCTGGCCGGGCAGCTTGCGCAGGCCCTCGATGATCCGCTTGCCGTCGGCGACCGACAGGTCCCGGATGCGGCCCAGGTGCAGGGCGAGCAGCGCGAACGCGACGACGGTGTTGGTGAAGCACTTCGTCGAGACGACACAGACCTCGGGCCCGGCGTGCACGTACGTACCGCCGTCGGCCTCCCGGGCGATCGCGGAACCGACCACATTGACCACGCCGAGCACCCGCGCGCCCTTGCGCTTGAGCTCCTGGACCGCGGCCAGCACGTCGTAGGTCTCGCCGGACTGGGAGACCGCGACGTAGAGCGTGTCCGGGTCCACCACCGGGTTGCGGTAGCGGAACTCGGAGGCCGGCTCGGCGTCCGCGGGGATGCGGGCCAGCTCCTCGATCAGCTGGGCACCGATCTGGCCCGCGTGGTACGAGGTGCCGCAGCCCAGGATCTTGATCCGGCGGACCCCGCGCGCCTCGCGGGCGTCCAGGTTGAGACCGCCCAGGTGGACGGTGGCGAAGCGGTCGTCGATCCGGCCGCGCAGCACCCGGTCGACGGCCTCGGCCTGCTCCGAGATCTCCTTGTGCATGTACGTGTCGTGGCCGCCCATGTCGTACGACTCGGCCTCCCACTCCACGGTGGTCGGCGTGGCCGTCGTGGTCGAGCCCTCCGTCGTGTACGTACGGAAGTCGTCGGCCTTGAGGGTGGCCATCTCGCCGTCCCCGAGGGTGACGACCTGACGGGTGTGGGTGACCAGGGCGGCGACGTCCGAGGCGACGAACATCTCCTTCTCGCCGATGCCGAGGACGACCGGGGAGCCGTTGCGGGCGACGACGATGCGGTCGTTGAAGTCGGCGTGCATGACGGCGATGCCGTACGTGCCCTCGACCGAGCGCAGGGCCTCGCGGACCTTCTCCTCCAGGGTGTCCGCCTCCGAGCGGGCGATCAGGTGGACCAGCACCTCAGTGTCGGTCTCGGAGAGGAAGACGACGCCCTCGGCCTCGAGGCGGGGACGCAGCTCGGAGGCGTTGTCGATGATCCCGTTGTGGACGACGGCGACCTTGCCGCCCGCGTCCAGGTGCGGGTGGGCGTTCTCGTCGCTCGGGGCGCCGTGGGTGGCCCAGCGGGTGTGGGCGATGCCGGTGGTGCCGGTGAACCGCTTGGGGACCCGGGCCTCCAGCTCGCGGACCCGGCCCTTGGCCTTGACCATCTTCAGCGCGGCGGGCTTGCCGGCCGCCGGCTTGCCGGTGATCACGATGCCCGCGGAGTCGTAACCGCGGTACTCCAGCCGCTGCAGCCCTTCCAGCAGCAGCGGAGCCACATCACGCTTTCCGATATAACCGACGATTCCGCACATGACGTCTCTGCCCCTCCGTCAATCCATCTACGTACACATAGCCGTACAAGTAGCCGCACAAGTGAGTGGGTGCCCGGTCCCGGGCCGGTCTCAGCCGTAGACGACGCGGCGCAGCTGCCGGAGCGAGAGCTCCGGCGGTGCGACCGCCCGGTGCGGCAGTTCGGCCGCGATCCGTTCGAAGATCTCCGCGTTGACCAGGCCACCGGACTGCAGTTCGCGGTGGCGGCGGCGGACGAAGTCCTCGGTCGTCTCGTCGAAGTACGCCAGCACGTCGAGGATCACCCGGGAGGCCTCGCCGCGCTGGAGCGCGGTGCTGCGCACCAGGTGGTCAATGAGGTCGTCGTACGACGAGCGGCGTTCGAGCACTCGTCGATACTGCGATGGACGGGGCTCCAGCGCAACAATTCTGCCCGATATCGGGCAGGAGTCGGGCGGAGTGGCTCCATTTCTGTGATCCGCGGCGGCTCGGGGCTCCTATGGCCGGTTCCTCGTGACACCCGGTGGTTCACGTGACGGACGGGGCCGCCGGGATGAATTCGGCCATAAGCCCCGGGTCGTCGGCCACGTTCCGGCGCGGGCAACGCGGGGAAGTGGTCTACACCTTGACCATCCATTGGGTACGCGGTACGCATGGCGACGGTTCGGTTGGTCAGGAGATCCGCAGATGTGAACCCGTAGAAAGGGACCCGGCTTGTGAGACTGCACACCGCGCGGCGCAGTGCTCTTCCCCGTGCTCTACCCCGTCTTCTCGGCTCGCTGCTACTCATCACCGCGGCCGGTGTCTCCACCGCGTGCGCGGCGCCCACGGCGTCCGCGGTGGCCGGCGGCGCACCGGCCGCCCCGGCACCGCGGCCGCTCGGCCAGGTCGTTCCGGCCCCCGCCTCGGTGAGACCGGGCGGCACCCCGTACTCCCTCGACGACGGCACCCGGATCCGGGTCGACGGCTCGTCCGGCGAGGCCCGCAAGATCGGCGAGTACCTGGCGGGCGTGCTGCGGCCGTCCACCGGTTTCGCCCTGCCGGTCACCACCAAGGACGGCTCCGACGGCATCCGGCTCCGGCTGGGCTCGCGCGACAGCAAGCTGGGCGCGGAGGGGTACGCCCTGACCTCCGGACGCGGCTCCGTCACCATCACCGCCCGGAAGCCGGCAGGCCTCTTCCACGGCGTCCAGACGCTGCGTCAGCTGCTCCCGGCCCGGATCGAGGCCGACAGCCGCCAGAAGGGGCCGTGGAGCGTCGCGGGCGGCAGCCTGACCGACTCGCCGCGCTACGGCTACCGGGGCGCGATGCTCGACGTCTCGCGGCACTTCTTCTCGGTCGCCGAGGTGAAGCGGTACATCGACCAGATGGCGCTGTACAAGATCAACACGTTCCATCTGCACCTCTCCGACGACCAGGGCTGGCGGATCGCCATCGACTCCTGGCCGAAGCTGGCCACGTACGGCGGCTCGACGGAGGTCGGCGGCGGGACCGGCGGCTACTACACCAAGAGCCAGTACAAGGAGATCGTGAACTACGCGGCCTCCCGCTACCTGGAGGTGGTGCCGGAGATCGACATGCCCAGCCACACCAACGCGGCTCTCGCCTCGTACGCGGAGCTGAACTGCGACGGTGTCGCGCCGCCGCTGTACACCGGCATCGAGGTCGGCTTCAGCTCGCTGTGCGCCGGCAAGGACGTCACGTACGACTTCATCGACGACGTCATCGGCGAGATGGCCGCGCTGACCCCCGGCAGGTACCTCCACATCGGCGGTGACGAGGCGCACTCCACCAGCCACGAGGACTACGCCAAGATCATGAACCACGCGCAGGCCACCGTCGGCAAGTACGGCAAGACCGTGATGGGCTGGCACCAGATCACCGGGGCCACGCCGGTCAAGGGCGCGGTCGCCCAGTACTGGGGCTACGACAAGACCTCCGCCGCGGACCGGCAGCAGGTGGTGGACGCCGCGAAGAAGGGCACCAGGCTGGTGCTGTCGCCGGCGGACCGGGTGTACCTGGACATGAAGTACAACGACCAGACCGTCCTGGGACTGAAGTGGGCCGGCCTCGTCGAGGTCCAGCGCTCCTACGACTGGGACCCGGCGACCTACCTCACCGGTGCCCCGAAGGACGCGGTGCTGGGTGTCGAGGCGCCGATCTGGGCGGAGACCCTGACGGACAGCGACGACATCGACGCGATGGCGTTCCCGAGGCTGCCCGGGGCGGCGGAGCTGGGATGGTCCCCGGCGGCGACGCACGACTGGGACACCTACAAGCTGCGGCTGGCGGCGCTCGGGCCGAGGTTCACGGCGATGGGGATCGACTACTACCGGTCGCCGCAGGTGCCGTGGCCGGCGGAGCCGGCTTCGGCGGGGTGACGTCCGGGTGAGCTGGGCCGAGCCGAGGTGACGGGTCGTCCGGCGGTCGGGGGCTTGTCCTCAATCGCCGGACGGGCTCAGGGTGCTGTCCTCAATCGCCGGACGGGCTTGAAGTGGCCGGGCTCGGGTCTGATGTGTCCCTCGGGCCTGATGTGTCCGGGCTCGGGCGGGCGGCTTCCTCGCGGAGTTGTTCCTCGCTCAGGCCGCGGCGCCAGTAGCCGACGAAGGTCACCCGCCTGCGGTCGAAGCCGCGTTCGCGCACCAGGTGCCGCCGTACCGCGCGTACCTGGGAGGCCTCGCCCGCGATCCAGACGTACGGGGTGCCGGCGGGCAGCTCGGCCGCCCGTACCGCGTCCACGGCGGCCGGCGCCCCGTCCTCCCGCACCAGCCAGGTGATCCGGGCCGAGGCAGCGGTGGTGAGCGCCTGGCGGTCCTCGGCGTGCGGGATCTCCAGCCAGACCCGGGCGTTCATGCCCGCGGGCAGCCACTCCAGGGCGGCGGCCGCCGCGGGGAGCGCGGTCTCGTCGGCCCAGATCAGCACCCAGTCGGTGTCCCCGGGCGGGCGGAACCGGACGCCCGTGTTGTCCTCGACGGCCGGGCCGAGCGCCTTGAGCCGGTCACCGGGCACGGCCGAGGCGGCCCAGCGGCAGGCCGGGCCGCCGTCCTCGTGGAGCGCGAAGTCGATGTCGATCTCGGTGGCTCCGGGCGCGTCGCCGGTGCGTCGCTGGGCGCGGACCGTGTACGAGCGCATCACGGCCCGTACGTCGGCCGGAAGTGCCCGCCAGGCGGCGAACCAGTTGCCCTCGTTATCGACCGGAACGACTGGTTCCGGCTGCCCCGGGTGCGGGAGGAACAGCGGCAGGCTCTGGTCCCGGCCCCCGGCGGCGAAGCCGTCGAGCCCCGGACCGCCGAAGGTGATCCGGAGCATGGACGGCCCGAGCCGCCTGGTGCGCAGCACCGCCGGGCCGAAGAACCGGAACGGGTCGGCCGGGGCGGCGGCGTCGGCGGCCGTCATGGTCAGGCGGCCTTCTTGGCGTCCTCGATGGCCTTCGCGAGGTCCTCCAGGATCGGCGCGCACTTGTCGTAGCTGTAGATCGGCTCGGTGGTACGGGGGATGACCTGGCCGGCCTTGACGGCGGGCAGCTGCGTCCAGGTCGGCTTGGAGGTGAGGGCGTCGGGCTGGAGGGCCGAGGACCGGTTGTCCATCATGATGATGTCGGCCTGGTACTTGTCGACGTTCTCCCAGCTCAGCTCCTCGAAGAAGCCTGCCGAGTTCACCTTCGGCTCGACGAACTTCACGCCCAGCTCCTGGAAGTACAGGCTGTCGGCGGCGGTCTTCGCGAGTGTGACGTAGAAGAGGTCCTGGCTGGCCGAGCCGATCAGGACCTTGATGTTCGGCTTGGACTTCGCGGCGGCGCGCAGCCGGGCCGCGGCCTTCTCGAAGCGGGTCTTCGCGTCCGTGACGGCCTTGGCCTTGAGGTCGGCGCCGAGCGATTCGGCGAGGTCCTCGTGGCGCTGGATGGCCTTGGGGATCGTGGTCTGGGCGGCCCACAGCGCGACGCTCGGGGCCAGCTTCAGGATCTTGTCCTTGGACTGGTCCGGCACGTACCAGAGGGCGTCCTTCTCCCACATCGCGGTGACCAGCAGCTCCGGGCCGAGCGCCGCGTACTTCTCGACGTTGAACTCGCCCCAGACGTTGCCGAGGATCTCGACCTTGCTGACGTCCAGGTCGCCGGCCTGCACATCGGCCTTGCCGTCCTTGGTCTTCGTCGGGCCGAAGACGGCCTTGACCTCGATGCCGTAGTCGTGGAGTGCGGCGGCGACACCGGTGAAGGCGACGATGTTCTTCGGGACGGACTTGGTCTCGGCGGTCTTCCCCCGGTCGTCCTTGAAGCTCCACGGCCCGGCGTCGGCGCTCTTGGAGCCGCCGGAACCCGCGTCCTTCCCGTCGCTGTCGCCGCAGGCGGCGAGGACGGCACCGAGTCCTACGGCGCCGCCCATGGCCAGCAGGCCACGGCGGGTGGGGCGGATCGCTCGGGCAGTGCGCATGACAGAGTCCACTTTCGTACGGGCCGGAGACCGGCCTTGAGCCGGTCCGGAGGAAGGTTAGCCTAACCTTCTGTGAACCCGGACCGACCGGCGCCCGCCCCGTTCGGCGCCGCCCCCGGCTATCCGCCGAACTCCGCACGGCACGCGTCGAGCCCCTCCACCGTGACGTCGGCGGTGCGGCGCTCCTCCCAGCGTGCCCGTTCCAGCCGCAGCCGTTGCAGCGTGACGGGCGTACCCCGCAGGGCGGCGGTCTCCAGCCCGTCCGGGAGGTAGCCGAGCCGCCGCGAGACGCCGAGCGAGCGCGGGTTGTCCGTCATCGCGGCCGAGACCGCCGTACGGGCCCCGAGCCCGGCGAAGGCCAGATGGAGCGCGGCGCCCCGCATCTCGGTGCCGATGCCCCGCCCCTGGTGCGCGAGCCCCAGCCAGGACCCGGTGCTCACCTCACCGGTCACCGCGAAGTCCTTCGCCATCACGTCCTGCCGCCCGACGACCCGGCCCTCGTGCAGCACCGCGAGGCTCAACGCCCAGTTCTCGGCGGACCAGTTGGCGATGGTGGCCAGTACGTGCTGGAACACCGCCCGGCCGTTCTCGGCGGGCGAGCCGCCGGTCCAGGGCACGGTGAACGGCATGGTGTCCGGGGCATGCACCCCGTCGGCGGCGACCGAGGCCAGCTCGTCCAGCAAGTCCAGGTCCGGGAGGCGCAATTCCAGACGGGGGGTGCGGATGCGGAGCCCGTACAGGGGCCAGTGCTGCGGTTTCATGAACGAACACTGCCGGGGCGGGGCGGGCGGTGTCGAACGAATTGCGGGGCCGGGGGTGCGGCGGGCGGCGATGTGGGGGGCGAGGGGTTCCTTGAGGTCGCCGTAATCGCACTCACGCAGCCGGATGTCCTGATGGATCGGGAGCCGGCCGCACGCCGGACCTCGCCGCCGCGACTCAGGACGGAAGACCAGGAGGTGCCGCGGTGTGCCGGGTCATGATGATCCGGGGGCCCGGCCGTCCAGGGGGTTGAGCCGCACCATGGCGATGTCAGGGCACACCTTGGCGATGGAGCCGAAGTCGTCGTCCACGTGGAGCACGGTGAGCCGGTGCTGTTGCGCTGTCAGGGCGATCAGGATGTCGATGGGCGAAGGGCCCCGGTGATGGCCGATCCGCACCAGCTCGCGCTGGACATCGATGATCCTCGGCCAGGGGTCTTCGAGGGCCGGTACCCAGCCGAAGGTCTGGCCGAGCATCGTGAAGAAGGGTTCGTGATCGCGGTCCGCGCGAAGAGCCGGCATGAGTTCGGCCTCGACGGGCGGACACAGGGACACGAGCCCCTGGGAGATGCGTTGCGGCCATGGGTCCCCGACCTGCTTGCGGAGCACGCGCCAGACCGCGGAGGTGTCAGCGAGGTACCTCACAGGCCGGTCCGCTCCCGCTCTTCGAGGACGTCGAAGTCCAGGAACTGGTCCGCGTTGTCCTGCAGCCATCGAAGCGCACGTGCCCGGTCGTCCGCGCTGACCGCGGCGGCTATCGTCAGCGCGCGGTTGATCGTTTCCCGCTTGGTGGACGTGCCGAGCTGCTGCTGGGCGAAGGCGAGCATCTGATCGTCGACGTCCACGAGGGTCTTGGACACAGGGGCCTCCCGAATGCGTGGTCGATATACTCTCCGGATCAGTATATATAACGTGGTGCGGGGGTGCAGCGGTTCGGCACGTGGTTCCGTCGACGTCTCGACGCGGCCTGCGACCGGCCTGTCGGTGTCGAGAGGGGGAGTAGCGATGCCTCAACGGTCGGCGTCGGCTTCGCCCGCCACGAGCCGGCTCGTGAAGCCCGCCCGGCACAGCCGCTCATAGGCGGCGGCCACCTCGCCGGGAACCGGATCGGCGGCCATGAAGCCCTGGGCCGGGTAGATCAGCAGCCGCTGCAACGTACCGACCAGCATGTCGATGACCATGCGGTCGTCCTGGATGGAGGCCAGGTACTCCTCGAACGTGATCGATTCCGACGCGCTCACGAACTCGACGCCAGGCCACAGCTTGCGCGCTGTGGCGTGGGCGCGGCGTTCCTCGTACGGCTTGCTGATCAGCAGGACGGACGAGACGTCCACGCCCGCCTCTTCGAGCAGCGCCCGGGAGAAGTGGATGTTCTCGCCCGTGTTGCGGGCGCGCGGCTCGACGAGCACGGCGCTTTCAGGGACGCCGAGTTCCAGCGCCCGTTCCCGGTAGTGCGCGGCCTCGCCCCGGGGCATGCGGTCACGCGTGGTGCGGCTGGTGGCGCCGGTGAAGACGATGAGGGGCATCATGCCGCGCCGGTAGAGGCTCACGGCCGCGTCGGCGACCCCGAGGTCGTGGCTCCCGAGCCCGATCGCCACCGAACAGGGGTGTGGATCGTGGTGCATCAGGTGGTGGTCCCAGAGGAGTTGGGCGTCGGACCGGGACCGGTGGGAGATCATCGCTGGCCGCCTTTGCCGTGCGCAGAGTCCGGAACGTCGAAGTCGTACGACCATCTGAATCGTGAGGCCGCGTGCACGCCTATCGCGAACTCGACGACGGTTCCGTCGGCCGTATACGCGGTCCTGTGCAGTTCAACCACCGGTTCGCCGCTGGGCAGCATGAGTAGTTTCGCCTCCTCGGGAGTCGGGGCGCGCGCGAACAGTTCCTCCCGCATGTGATCGATCTCGTAACCCGCGTCGTACAGCACGCGGAAGCCGCCACCGCGCCCTGCGGGGCCCGGAGCTGGGTCGACGATGCGCGTGCCCTCGACGTGCTCGGGGCGGTAGTAGCTGGTCAGGGCATGGGTCGGCTGTCCAGCCTCCTTTACGAGTCGCGCGCGGGCGTACACGAGGGAGTCGGGCGCCAACCCGTGCGCGGCAGCAGCGGCGGGCGGAGCCTCGACGCGATTGACCGTCTGCGTCTGATCGCCGCGGCTGTGGCTGCGCCCGGAGGCCACGCGGTCGGCGATGAAGGCCACCTCGTCGCCGTCGCGCCACTTGGCCTTGTCGTACCGGTCGATACCGAGGCGCTTGAGAGGCGGGCTCTGTCGTACGACGGTGCCGTGCCCGCGCGACGACGTGACCAGCCCTTCCGCCTCCAGTGCCTTGTACGCGGCGTGGACTGTGGACTTGGAGCCCTCGCCGGCCTCGACCAGGTCTCTGATGTGAGGCAGTTGCTGCCCCGGTGAGTAGGTGCCGATCCGGATCCGGTCGGCCAGTTTGTCCGCCAACTCTCGCCACTTGGGTGTCATGCGCAACTCCTCTCGCCCTGTCTCAAGAGGCAGTCAAGCACAGTCCCGAGACTGTTGACAGTCCTAGGACTATGCCTCATTGTCGGGTCCGAGGGTGCGCAATCCTGGGACTGTGAGTCTCGGGGTGCGGCTTCGTGCGGGTTACCTGAGAGGTGTCGTGGAATGGCGGGTAGCAGTAAGGCTCGGCAGGGACTGTCACGGTTGACGGAGCGATGGGGAACGGATGGCGTCCTCATCGTCCCGAAGGTCGGCTCCGGAGCGGAGGGTGCCGACCTTGTTCCCGGCGCCGCTCTTCGCTGGCCGCCATGCGAGTGCGGGCACTCGCTGTGCCCCGACTATGTCGTCCCGGAGGGCGACGAATGAGGATTCGGCCGGTGCCGCCGGGAATCCGGATCGGGATGGTCGTCTTCGACCGGGCTCACGACATGGTGGGTGTCGTTGACCAGCTTGGCGATTCCATCGTCATGTTGTCGCGCCCCACCGGTCTCACCTGGCAGAGCCGTTCGGCTTCCGTGCGACCCGGCACGGCGTACGAGTGCCGACAGTTGCAGGCGATCGCCGCGCTGCACTGGCAGCGGCACAAGGGTCTGAACCGCTGACCGGTCTGGAGCGGAAGGAAACGCGGACGGGCGGGCCGGAACCCGGACCCGCCCGTCCGCACCGGGGTTCCCGGGATCAGGCCGGCAGGCCCAGTTCGCGGGCGATCAGCATCCGCTGGACCTCGCTGGTGCCCTCGCCGATCTCCAGGATCTTGGAGTCGCGCCACATCCGGGCCACCGGGTACTCGTTCATGAAGCCGTAGCCGCCGTGGATCTGGGTCGCCTCGCGGGCGTTGTCCACCGCCACGGTCGAGGAGTACAGCTTGGCGATCGCGGCCTCCTTCTTGAACGGCTCGTCCGCCAGCAGCCGCGAGGCCGCGTCGCGCCAGCCGATGCGGGCCATGTGGGCGCGCGTCTCCATGTCCGCGATCTTGAACTGGATCGCCTGGTTGGCGCCGATCGGCTTGCCGAAGGCGTGGCGCTCGGCGGCGTACTTCACCGACTCGTCCACGCAGCCCTGTGCGAGGCCGGTGGACAGGGCCGCGATGGCGATCCGGCCCTCGTCCAGGATGCGCAGGAACTGCGCGTAGCCGCGGCCCTCCTCGCCCAGCAGGTTCTCCAGCGGGACGCGGACGTCGGTGAAGGAGAGCTCGCGGGTGTCCGAGGCGTTCCAGCCCACCTTGGAGTACGGGGCGGCGACCGTGAAGCCGGGGGTGCCGGACGGGACGATGATCGAGGAGATGCGCGGGGCGCCGTTCTCCTTGCGGCCGGTCACCGCGGTGACCGTCACCAGCTCGGTGATGTCCGTACCGGAGTTGGTGATGAAGCACTTGGAGCCGTTGATCACCCACTCGCCGCTCACCTCGTCGCGCACGGCCGTCGTCCGGGTGCCGCCCGCGTCCGAGCCTGCGTCCGGCTCGGTCAGGCCGAACGCGCCGAGCGCCTCGCCCGAGCAGAGCCTGGGCAGCCAGCGCCGCTTCTGCTCCTCGGTGCCGAAGCGGAACACCGGCATCGCGCCGAGCGAGACCCCGGCCTCCAGGGTGATCGCCACCGAGGAGTCGACTCGGGCCAGCTCCTCCAGGGCGATGCCGAGGGCGAGGTAGTCGCCGCCCATGCCGCCGTACTCCTCCGGGAACGGCAGCCCGAACAGGCCCATCCGCCCCATCTCCCGCACGATCTCGTACGGGAACTCGTGGCGCTCGTAGAAGTCACCGATCTTCGGCGCGACGACGTCGTGGGCGAACTCCGCGACGGTGCGGCGCAGTTCCTCGTGCTCGGCGGTCAGCCGGTGGTCCAGGGGCATGGATTTCACCTTGATTCTTCCAGAATGCCCCGTCCTTCGGGGCGGGGAGGAATGGGTCCTTGGTACGGAGCCGTGAAGCGGCAGAGTTTGCTGCACGTGGCTCTGACCTGCGCTCTCTTCCGTTGTCAGTGAGGGCTGTTAGGTTGCGGATCATGGCGACGACAGCAGCGGTTGAGCGAGGGTCCGGGCTTGCCCGGTACACCTATCGGCTGCGTGTGTCGTCGACCGCCCTCGCTGGTCTTGAGGCGGAGTGGGTGCGGTGTCGGTGGGTGTGGAACGAGTGTGTGGCCATGTCCCGCAAGGTCCACGCCGCGAACCGGGACGCGACTGAGAAGACGACGTGCGGCCCGGCGCAGCTCGACAGGTTGCTGACTGAGGCCCGGCAGCCGATGGCATGGCTGCGGGCGGGGACGAGCGTTCCGCAGCAGCAGACTATTCGTGACTTCGCGAAGTCCCGGGCCAAGGCGCTCAAGGACATCAAAGGAAAGGTTCCAGTACGGCGGCGGGCCGGGATGCCCCGGATGAAGCGCAAGCGGGAGGCGCTGCCGACGCTGAACTACACCCAGCGCGGGTTCCGCCTGAAGGACGGCCGCCTGCACCTCGCGGGCGGCATCGTCCTGACGGTCGTCCGGTCTCGCGAGCTGCCGTCCCTGCCTTCCTCGGTGCGGGTGCACCGGGACAACCTGGGGCACTGGTACGCGTCGTTCGTCGTCGCTACCGAGCCCCAACCGCTCCCCGCCACGGGGCGTGTGCTGGGTGTGGACTGGGGTGTGAGGGAGACCGCGACCACCACGTCTGACGCCCACGACCTGCCCCACCCTGAACACGGGAAGAGCGCGGCGCGGAAACTGGGGAGCTATCAGCGGATGATGGCCCGCCGTCGCCCCGTCAAGGGCACGGCCGCGTCCAAGGGCTACCGACAGGCACAGCGGCAGGCGGCAAAGCTGTACAAGAAGGTGGCGCGGCAGCGGCAGGACACTGCCCGCAAGGGGGCCAAGGCGGTGGTGCGTGACCACGACGTCATTGCCGTCGAGGACTTCCGTCCGAAGTTTCTGGCGAAGACCAGCATGGCCCGTAAGGCCGCCGACGCCGCGATCAGCGCCACCAAGACGGCCTTGATCGATATGGGCCGCAAGCACGCACGGGACATTCGTCTCGTGCATCCCGCGTACACCACCATGGACTGCGCATCGTGCGGAGCGAGAACCAAGCACGCACTTCCTCTTTCGGAACGTACCTATGCCTGTACCGCGTGCGGAGTCGTGTCCCCCCGGGACAAGAACTCCGCACGCGTGATGCTGGTCCGGGCTGGTCTCAACCCGGCTGGTGCTGATCGTGTAAGAGCCGGCGGACCGCTGGTCCCCGGCCAACGTGAGCCAGGAATCCTTGCCCTTCGGGGCGGGGAGGATGTCAATGCTCCTTGTGGGACAGCGCGCGGACGGTACGGGACGGGCTCGGTCGGCCCAGTTGTCCGGCGAGCCACACGCTCGTGGCGGTGAGCTCGTCGAGGTCGACCCCGGTCTCGATGCCGAGGCCGTCGAGCATCCAGACCAGGTCCTCGGTGGCGAGGTTCCCGGTCGCGCTCTTCGCGTACGGGCAGCCGCCGAGGCCGCCCGCGGCGGCGTCCACGGTGGTGACGCCGTGCTGGAGGGCGGCCAGGGTGTTGGACAGGGCCTGCCCGTAGGTGTCGTGGAAGTGCACCCCGATCGTGGCGGTGGGCACCCCCGCCGCGTTCAGCGCGGACAGCAGCGCCCGTACGTGGCCCGGCGTCGCGACGCCGATCGTGTCGCCGAG
Source organism: Streptomyces sp. NPDC048462 (assembly GCF_043200175.1). Lineage (NCBI taxonomy): Bacteria > Bacillati > Actinomycetota > Actinomycetes > Kitasatosporales > Streptomycetaceae > Streptomyces > Streptomyces sp. NPDC048462. Next base: position 74,067 of record NZ_JBICXG010000030.1, on the reverse strand, counting down.
CGAGAGCTCGTCGCAGCCGAGGTCCATCAGCGCCTTCGCGACCCGGACGACCTGGTGGACGGGGACGGCCCCCTCCCACGGGTCGCCGAAGCACATCGAGAGGTAGCCGCGCACATGCACCTGGTCCGCCTTGGCGCGGGCCACGACGGGCTCGAACATGGCCAGCGACTCGTCGACGGTGCGGTTGAGGTTGCGGGAGGCGAACTCTTCCGTCGCGGAGCCGAAGACGGCGATCCGGCGGGCGCCGAGGGCGAGCGCCCGGTCCAGCCCCCGTTCGTTCGGCACCAGGACCGGAAGCGCCACGTCGCCCACGTCCGCGATGTCGCCGATTAGGGGGAAGAGGTCCTCGGCGTCGGCCAGTTGGGGTACCCACTTGGGGTGAACGAAGCTCGTCGCCTCGATCGTGGTCAGGCCGGCGACCGCGAGCCGGCGGATGAACTCCGCCTTCACCTCGGTCGGCACGACCGTCTTCTCGTTCTGCAGCCCGTCGCGGGCGCCGACCTCGTGGATACGGACCCGGGCGGGCAGCCCGGGTGCGGCCACGGTCATCGGCAGGGTGCGGCCGTCCGTCATGCTTCCTCCCCGGTGGTGGTGGCCGGGGTGACCACGGCCAGTACCTGGTCCATGGCGACCGTCGTCCCGGTGGTGACGTCGAGTTCGGTGACGGTGCCGGCGTGCGGGGCCGAGATGACGTGCTCCATCTTCATCGCCTCCACCACCAGCAGGCTCTGACCGGCCGCGACGTCGTCGCCGACGGCCACCTTCACCACCGTGACGGTGCCGGGCATCGGCGCGGCCAGGGTGTCGGCCCCGGAGCGGGCGGCGCCGGTCAGCGACGCCTCCACCGGGTCGTGGTCGCGGACGTGCCAGGTGTCGCCGTCCCGGCCGAGCCAGCGGCCCTCCGGGGACGCGGCGTGGGCGAACGAGTGCGTGACACCGGCCAGTTCGAGGGTGACCCGGCGCTCGTCCACCGCGATGATCCTGGCCGTCTCGGCGCCGCCGGGCAGCGGGCCCAGCGGACCGCAGCTGCCCGAGTCGGGGGCCGGCGGCCGCGCGCCCTCGCCGACATGGCCGAAGGTCAGCTCGGTGCCCGCGCCGCACGGGCGCAGCCCCACCTGGACCGGCTCGTGCCCGGGAATCCGGAAGTGCCGCACCGTCCGGGCCGGGGTGCCGCCGAGGCGCCAGCCGTCACCGGCCGAGAAGGGGTCGGCCCAGGTGTCCGGGCGGGCCGGCCCGGGGGAGTGCTGCCGCAGCAGTGCGGCGGCCGCGTACACCTCCTCCGGCACCCCGTCCGGGACCAGCGTGTCCACCTCGCGCTCCACCAGGCCGGTGTCGAGGTCGCCCGCCACCACCGCCGGGTGGCCGAGGAGGCGGCGCAGGAAGCCCGCGTTGGTCGGGACGCCGAGGACCACCGTGTCCGCGAGCGCCGCCCGCAGCCGGCGCAGCGCCGTGGCCCGGTCGGGGCCGTACGCGATCACCTTGGACAGCATCGGGTCGTAGAGGCTGCCGACCTCGCCGCCCTCGCTGAGCCCCGAGTCCGTCCGCACCCCGCCGCCCTGCGGCTCGTCCAGCGCCAGCACCGTGCCGCCCGAGGGCAGGAAGCCGTGGGCCGGGTCCTCGGCGCAGACCCGGGCCTCGACCGCGTGCCCGGTGAGGGTGATGTCCTTCTGGGAGTAAGGGAGTTGCTCGCCGGACGCGACCCGCAGCTGCCACTCCACCAGGTCGAGGCCGGTGATCAGCTCGGTCACCGGGTGCTCGACCTGGAGGCGGGTGTTCATCTCCATGAAGTAGTACGAGGCCGGGTCGTTGCCCGGGACGATGAACTCCACCGTGCCCGCGCCGACATACCCGCAGGAGCGGGCGGCCTGGACGGCCGCCTCGCCCATCGCCGCACGGGTCTCCTCGTCGAGCAGGACCGAGGGCGCCTCCTCGATGATCTTCTGGTGGCGGCGCTGGAGCGAGCACTCGCGCTCACCGAGGTGCACCACGTTGCCGTGCCCGTCCGCCAGGACCTGGATCTCGATGTGGCGCGGCCGGTCGATCCACCGTTCCACGAGCAGCGTGTCGTCCCCGAAGGAGGCGCGCGCCTCTCTCCTGGCCGAGGCGATCTCGTCGGAGAGCAGCGCCGCGTCGCGGACCAGCCGCATGCCCTTGCCGCCGCCGCCCGCCGAGGGCTTCAGCAGCACCGGCATGCCGATCTCGCGTGCCGCGTCGGCCAGTTGCCCGTCGGTGAGGTCGCTTCCGGTGGAGCCGGGGACGACCGGGACACCGGCGGCGGAGACCGTTTCCTTGGCCCGGATCTTGTCGCCCATCAGCGCGATGGCGGCGGCGGGCGGTCCGATGAAGACCAGGCCCGCGTCCGCGCACGCCTGGGCGAAGCCCGCGTTCTCCGCGAGGAAGCCGTAGCCGGGGTGGACGGCCTGCGCGCCGCTGCGGCGGGCGGCCTCCAGCAGCCGGTCCACGCTCAGATAGCTCTCGGCGGCGGGTGCGGGGCCGATCCGTACCGCCGTGCCGGCCTCCCGTACGTGCCGGGCGTCGGCGTCCGCGTCGCTGAAGACGGCGACCGAGCGCACCCCCAGCTCGCGCAGGGTCCGGATGACCCGGACCGCGATCTCGCCGCGGTTGGCGACGAGGACAGTGTCGAACATCGTCATCTCTTCCTCACATCCGGAAGACGCCGAAACCGGCATCGCCCAGCGGGGCGTTGGCGCAGGCGGTCAGGGCGAGCCCCAGCACCTGCCGGGTCTCCATCGGGTCGATCACGCCGTCGTCCCACAGCCGGGCGGTGGCGTAGTACGCGTTGCCCTGAGTCTCGTACTGCTCGCGGATCGGGGCCTTGAAGGACTCCTCGTCCTCGGCACTCCAGTCGTCGCCCAGCTGGTCGCGCTTGACCGTGGCGAGGACGGACGCGGCCTGCTCGCCGCCCATGACGGAGATCTTCGCGTTGGGCCACATCCACAGGAAGCGGGGGCTGTAGGCCCGGCCGCACATCGAGTAGTTGCCCGCGCCGTAGGAGCCGCCGACCACCACGGTCAGCTTCGGCACCCGGGTGCAGGCGACGGCGGTGACCATCTTCGCGCCGTGCTTGGCGATGCCGCCGGCCTCGTAGTCACGGCCGACCATGAAGCCCGAGATGTTCTGGAGGAAGACCAGCGGGATGCCGCGCTGGTCGCACAGCTCGATGAAGTGCGCGCCCTTCTGGGCGGACTCGGAGAACAGGATGCCGTTGTTGGCGACGATCCCGACCGGGTGGCCGTGGATGTGGGCGAATCCGGTGATCAGCGTCGTCCCGTACTCGGCCTTGAACTCCGCGAACCGCGATCCGTCGACGACCCGGGCGATCACCTCGCGCACGTCGTAGGGCGTGCGCGAGTCGACGGGCACCGCCCCGTACAGCCCGGCGGGGTCGACCTTCGGCTCGTCGGCCGCCCGCACCGACCAGGGCAGCGGGCCCCGGTCCGGCAGGGTGGCCACGATGTCGCGCACGATCCGCAGCGCGTGGGCGTCGTCCTCGGCGAGGTGGTCGGTGACCCCGGACGTACGGGAGTGGACCTCGCCGCCGCCCAGCTCCTCCGCCGTCACGACCTCACCCGTCGCCGCCTTCACCAGCGGCGGCCCGCCCAGGAAGATCGTGCCCTGGTTCCGGACGATCACGGCCTCGTCGCTCATCGCGGGGACGTACGCCCCGCCGGCCGTGCAGGAGCCGAGCACCGCCGCGATCTGCGGGATGCCGGCCCCGGACATCCGGGCCTGGTTGTAGAAGATCCGCCCGAAGTGCTCCCGGTCCGGGAACACCTCGTCCTGCATCGGCAGGAAGGCGCCGCCCGAGTCCACCAGGTACAGGCAGGGGAGCCGGTTCTCCAGCGCCACCTCCTGGGCCCGCAGGTGCTTCTTCACGGTCATCGGGTAGTACGTGCCGCCCTTGACGGTCGCGTCATTGGCGACGATCACGCACTCCCGGCCGCTGACCCGGCCGATCCCGGCGATCACCCCGGCGGCCGGAGCCGCGCCCCCGTAAAGCCCCTCGGCCGCCAGCGGGGCCAGCTCCAGGAAGGGCGAGCCCGGATCGAGCAGGGTGTCCACCCGCTCCCGGGGCAGCAGCTTGCCGCGCGACACATGCCGGGCGCGGGCCTTCTCACCCCCGCCGAGCCTGGCCGTGGCGAGCCGCTTGCGCAGCTCGTCGGTGAGCGCGTGATGAGCCGCCTCGTTGGCCTGCCAGGCCTCGGAGGCGGGATCGGCCGCGCTCGCCAGCACCGGTGCCTGCTGCATCCTGTCGAGCCCCCTTGCCCGTACCGCTGTGTTAGTGAGCGTTAACGTCAACCACAGGTTAACGACCGCTAACGCGCCTGTCTAGAATGATTGGTCATGAGCACCCATGCCGCCGCCCGCGTCGCGGCTCCCACCCGCCGTGAGCAGATCCTCAAGGAGGCCGCCCGCCTCTTCGCCGAGCGCGGCTTCCACGGAGTCGGCGTCGACGAGATAGGGGCCGCCGTCGGTATCAGCGGCCCCGGCCTCTACCGCCACTTCCCCGGCAAGGACGCGATGCTGGCGGAACTGCTGGTCGGCATCAGTGAGCGGCTGCTGGCCGGCGGGGAGCTGCGCGTCTCCGAGGACGCGGCCTCGGCCGACGGGTCGCGGGAAGCGCTGCTGGACGCGCTCATCGAGGGCCACATCGACTTCGCCCTCGACGACCGCCCCCTGATCACCCTGCACGACCGGGAGCTGGAACGCCTGCGCGACACCGACCGCAAGCGGGTCCGCCGGCTCCAGCGGCAGTACGTCGAGGTGTGGGTCGGCGTCGTCCGAGGCCTCTACCAGGACCTCCCCGAGCACGACGCCCGCGCCGCGGTGCACGCCGTCTTCGGCCTGCTGAACTCCACCCCGCACCTGGGCCGCCCCGGAGCCCTGCCCGACCGCACGGACACCGCGGCGCTGCTGCACCGGCTGGCCCGGGGCGCCTTCGACGCGGCGGGCGGCGCGCGGGCCCCGATTCCCGAATAGGGGCTCTTCCCCCACGACTTTTCCCCGCGACTCCCTTTCGCCTGAGTTGTTTCGGCAGGGTGCGGACATAGGCTTCGGAGCGGTCGCGTCCGCGCCTGATGGGGAATCGAATGAAAAGCTGCCAGGTATCGATCGTCGTCCCCTGTTATAACGAGGACGAGGCCGTCACGGCGTTCCACCGCGCGCTGGTCTCCGCCCTCGAACCGACCGGGAAGAGTTTCGAGGTCTGCTATGTCGACGACGGCAGCGAGGACCTCACCCGCGCCGAACTGATCCACCTGGCAGCCGTCGACGAACGCGTCCGGTACGCAGCCTTCAGCCGTAATTTCGGCAAGGAGGCCGCCATGCTCGCCGGACTCCGCATGACCCGCGGGGACTCCGTGGTGCTCATGGACGCCGACCTCCAGCACCCGCCGGAACTCCTGCCCCGCATGATGGAGTTGAGCGGACACGGCTACGACCAGGTGATCGCCCGGCGCGACCGCGAGGGCGAGGGCGCCCTGCGCTCGTTCGCCAGCCGCTCCTACTACCGCGCCATGGGGCACTTCATGGACGTGTCGGTGGTCGACGGCGAAGGGGACTTCCGGCTGCTGTCCCGCCGCGCGGTCGACAGTGTGCTCGCGCTCCCGGAGTCCAACCGGTTCTCCAAGGGGATCTTCTCCTGGATCGGCTTCGACACCACCACCTTCACCTATCACAACGCCCAGCGGGTGGCCGGACGGTCGAAATGGGGCAGCAGACGGCTGCTCAACTACGGCATCGACGGACTGATCTCCTTCAACAACCGCCCCCTGAGGATGGCCATCTACGCCGGTCTGCTCATGGCCCTGGCCGCGATGGGATACGCCCTGTGGATCATCGTGGAGGTGGCGCGCCACGGCGTGGGGGTGCCCGGCTACACCAGCCTGCTCACCGCCGTCGTGGCACTCGGCGGGATCCAGCTGGTCACACTCGGCATCGTCGGTGAGTACGTCGGCCGGATCTACTGCGAGACGAAGAACCGCCCGCACTACCTGATCCGCGAGACCAGCGAGCAGCCCGCACCCGCCCCTCCCACCGCGCCCGAACGGGCGTTACGGGTGAGAGGCGGCGGTGCGAGCGCCTTCGGGAACGGCCGTTCCCGGACCGTGCGCCAATTCATCACCTTCGCCATGATCGGCGTCGTCAACACAGCGGTCTATCTGAGCGTCTACGCGACACTCAACCACTGGATTCCCTATCTGACCGCCCATGTCATCGGCTATTGCGTCAGCATTGTCGGCTCCTTCCTGCTCAACTCCTACATCACCTGCCGGACGAGTCCGACGTGGCGGGCCTTCGTCCGCTTTCCGCTGTCGAGCCTCGTCAATCTCGTCCTTTCCGGGGCGTTGCTCTATGTCGGGGTGAGTCATCTGGGCATGGGAAAGAACGTCGCCGCGCTGACCGCCGGAATTCTCGCCACCCCGTTCTCCTTCCTGATCGCCAGGTGGGCCATCACCTCCGGCGCGGCCGTCACCCGGCAGCCGGAACCGCTGCCCGGCCGGACCGGCCGACCGGGCGACTGACCCCGCGCGGCACCCCCGTACGGCACGAGTACGCACACCCCAGGCAGCGGCACCGCACGAAGGGCACCGGCACATCCATGACCGCGGAACCACCGGGAACGGCGGACACCCCACCGGCGGCGGAGGGCGCCAACCGCCCACCGGACGGCGCCCGCCCGCCCACGACACCGAAGCCCCCGAGACCCCGGATGCCGGTCTGGGCGGCCGTGCTCACCGTCTTCCCGTCGGCCCTGCTCGCCGCGTCCTTCTGGATCGGCCGGCTGGTGCGGCCGGGCGGCGACGACTGGTGCTTCCTGCCCGTGCTGCGCGACGAAGGCGTCTCCGGCATGATCGGCAAGTTCTACCTGGACGACAACGGCCGCATCGCCAACGCCCTGATGGTCGCCCTCTACGGGGCCGGGGGAGTGGCCGGCCACCAGTGGTACGCCGTCGTCAGCGGGCTGCTGATCCTGGCCGTGCTCTGGGCGCTGGTCCCGGCCGCGCTGAGCCGCACCGGGCGGACCGTGCCGCGCGGGGTGCCGCTGCTCGTCGCGTCGATGGCCGCCGCGGTGTTCTTCTTCGCCACCCCCAACACGTACAAGACGTTCTACTGGCCCGCCTCGTCCGTCTCTCACACCGTGGCCCCGGCCCTGGCCGCGGCGGCGGTGATCCCGCTGCTGCGGGCCCGGTCGCGCCGGGGACGGATCCTCGCGCTGTGCGTCGCCGCCCTGGCCGGGCTGTTCATCGGGACCCTCTCGGAGGGGACGTCGATCGTCTCGGGCATCCTGCTCTGCACCGCGCTGCTGCTCAGCCTCCGGGCCCGGCCGGGCCCCGCCCGCTCCCGCACCCGGCTCTGGTGCGGCGTCGCGCTGGCCGCCCTGCTGGCGGGGCTGGTCATCATCTACACCTCGCCCGGCTCCCGCCACCGCCGGGACCGCTTCGGCACCGGCGCCACGTCCGTCCTCGACACCGGATCGCTGGCCGACGCGCTGCGGACCTATCGCGACATCCTGGGGACCGTCCTCACCACCTGGACCTACCTCGGCGCACTGGCCGTCGGCGTCCTGCTGGGCCTGCTGCTGCGCGGGAACGGCCCGTCCGGTGACGGGCCCCTGCGCGGCCGGCCGATGGTTCCGGCACTGGCGGCGGTGGCGGCGTTCCTGGTGTCCGGGTACCTCTGCACGCTCGTCACCCTCCCGGCCTTCGAGCGCAACATGATGACGTATGGCACCCGCACCTGGAACGACTACCTCTTCCTGTTCGTGCTGCTGCTCGCCGCACTCGGCGCCCTGCTCGGCGACGCCCTGCGCACCCGTGCCCGGGGCACCGCGGCCGTCCCCCTCGCCACGGGAGCGGCGGCGGTGCTCTGCGCGGCGGTCTGCGTGGGGCTGGCCGTGCCGCTGGCCGGACTGGCCCACGACATGGACGTACGGGCCCGGCACTGGGACCGCCAGGACCGGTGGCTGCGCGAGAAGGCGGCTGCCGGCGCCGAGGTCCTGCCCTACGTACCGGCCTCGGTGGGGCAGATGCGCGACCCGTTCGGCGACCACGGCCGCAGCGCCTGGCCGGCCATCTGCACCGCGCGGTACTACCACCTGCAGCGGATCACCTACTCGACCCGGCCGCTCCCCGGGCCGGCCCGCTGACGTCCCCACCCGCGCCGGGCCCCCGCTCCGGGGCCCGGGAACACCTACTGCGCCATGCGAACGGCACACTGCGCACACCTGACGGCACAATGGGTTCATGCCGATACCCAGCCGTGCCGCCCTCGTCGAACAACTCGTCCGTACGCGAATAGCCGGAGACGTCGCCACCCCGCGCGACAACAACCTCTCCCACTACCGCAAGCTAGCCAACGGCGACCGCCACTTCTGGCTGGGCCTGGAGCTGGGCGACCGGTGGCGCGACGAGCAGGACGTGCTGGCCGTGATGGCCGAGCGGTGCGGGGTCAGCGACGACCCGGAGCACCGGTTCGGCCAGGACACCATCGACCCCGAGCTCACCGTCGACGCCCTGGACCGGGCGGCCGCCCGGCTGCGCAAGGCGGCCGACGGCTCCGAGCGGGTGCTGTTCGCCACCGGTCACCCGGGCGGCCTGCTGGACGTCCACCGGCAGACCGCGGCCGCGCTGCGGGCCGCCGGCTGCGAGATCGTCCGGATCCCGTCCGGGCTGATGGCGGACGAGGGCATGGTCTTCCAGTTCGCGGACGTCGCCGTCCAGGAGCGCGGCGCGACGCTCTGGCACACCCACTCGCCGGCCCCGATGGCGGCGATCCTGGACGGCCTGGAGCGGGAGGGGCGCCCGATGCCCGACCTGGTCGTCGCCGACCACGGCTGGGCCGGATGCGCGGCGCAGCGGGGGCTGGACGCCATCGGCTACGCGGACTGCAACGACCCGGCGCTGTTCCTGGGGGAGGCCGAGGGCACCCTCCAGGTGGCCGTCCCGCTGGACGACCACGTGCTGGACCCGAGGTTCTACGACCCGATGACGGATTACCTGCTGGACGCGGCCGGACTGCTCTGACGATCCGGTAGCGGTGCCGGGCGGCGACGGACGGGTCAGGGGTGCTCGGAGTCGTAGGCGGCCTGGCTCCGCTCGATGCCGGGGTTGTTGTCGACCGCCCATTCGGCCAGCTTCACGGCGGGCCCGATCAGGGTGCGCCCCGTCGCGGTCAGCTCGTACTCGACGCGCGGCGGGACCTCGGGAAACGCCGTGCGGGTCACCAGGCCGTCGCGCTCCAGGTGCCGGACGGTGCGCGTGAGCATGCGCTGCGAGATGCCCGGGATGCGCTGCTGCAGCTCGGTGAACCGCATCCGCTCGCCGTCCAGGGTGGCCACCACGAGCAGGGTCCACTTGTCGCCGATGCGGTCCAGGATGCCCCGGATCGCCCGGCCGCCGTCGCCGCGGATGAGGCAGGTGGTGCGGTACTTCGACATGGCGTCCCCTGTTCGCAACGCACACCGGTGTGCCTTTTGTAAGCGTCTCCATCCTGACCGACCATGTGGTTACGGACAAGTCGTAACCATGACGGCTCCGACCATTACGGAGGACGCGGATGGACATCGCCTACTGGATCGTCGCCGGGCTCCTGGGCGCTTTCTACCTGTACGCCGGCGGCAAGAAGACCGTGCAGTCCAAGGAGCGGCTGGCGCCCATGATGGGCTGGGTGGACACGGTCCCGATGGGCGCGGTCCGGGCCATCGGCGCCGTCGAGATACTCGGGGCCGCCGGCCTCGTACTGCCGCCGCTCACCGGTACAGCGCCCGGCCTCGCGATGGCGGCCGCGATCGGCCTCGCCGTGCTCCAGGTACTGGCGGCGGGCCTGCACCTGTCCCGGGGCGAGGCGAGGGACACCGGTCTGAACGCCGCGCTCATCGTGCTCGCCGGGGCGGCCGCCTGGCTCGCCACGACATGGTGACCGGCCGGGGCCCCGCGGCCGCCCGGCTTGATCCACCGGTGCCGAGGGGCGGTCCTCAGTCCTCCAGCCGGTCCGTGAACAGCCCCCCGCCGTCCCCGTTGCCCTCCCCGTCGCCCGGCCCGACCACCGGACTGCCCCCCTCGGCGCGGGCGCGGCGGCGCTGGGCCACCCCCGGCGTCGGGTCCAGGTACACGCGCTGGACCGACGGATACCGCTCCCGCAACTGCCGCTCCGCCTCCTCGCAGGCCCATTCCACCTGCTCGGCACTGGCGACGTCCCGGAAGTCGACCTTCGCGGCGACCAGGATCTCGGACGGCCCCTGGATGAGGGTGGTCAGCTCCAGCACCTCGATGATGTGCGGCACCGACAGCAGTTCCTCCCGCATCCCGGTCCGCATCGACTGCGGCACCGGGCGCCCGATCAGCAGCTGTGCGTTGGAGCGGCCCAGCACCCAGGCCACGTACACGAGCAGCGCGCCGATCAGGATCGACGCGATCCCGTCCCAGACGCCGGAGCCCGACAGCTGGCCGCCGAGCAGCCCGCCGGCCGCCAGCAGCAGTCCGACCAGGGCCGCCGAGTCCTCCATCACCACGGCCTTGACCGCGGTGTCGGGCGTGCGGCGGAAGTAGCGGGTCGGGGCGGCCCCCAGCCGGGCCGCCTCGCCGCGCACCTGGCGCAGCCCGGTGCGCAGGGAGTAGCCCTCCAGCAGGAAGGCGATGACCAGCACGATGTACGAGACGAGCGGATCACCGAGCTCCTCGCCCGCGATCAGGGTGTGCACACCGTCGTAGATCGAGAAGACCGCGCCGCCGACGAAGGTGGCGACGGAGGCGAGCATCGCCCAGATGTACCGCTCGGGGCCGTAGCCCAGTGGGTGGTCCTCGTCGGCGGGCTTCTCGCTGCGCTTGAGCGCGGTGAGCAGCAGCACCTCGGTGACGGTGTCGGCCACCGAGTGGGCCGCCTCCGAGAGCATCGCGCTCGATCCGCTGATCACCCCCGCGACGGCCTTCGCCACGGCGATGCCGAGGTTGGCGGCCGCGGCGACGATGACGGTGAACGTGGACTCCCCACCCGCTGATTTCTCGTCACTCATGGTGGGGAGTATGTCCGCAGCCGGGCCGGGCATGTCCGATGCGCGGCCGTCGGCCCCGTTCAGTCCTTCCGGGGGACCCGGACGACGCCCTCCTGGATCACGGTGATCGCGAGGCGGCCGTCCTGCGTGTAGATACGGGCCTGGCCCAGGCCGCGCCCGCCGGACGCGGACGGCGACTCCTGGTCGTACAGCAGCCATTCGTCGGCCCTGAAGGGCCGGTGGAACCACATCGCGTGGTCCAGGCTCGCGCCCACCACGTCACCGACGGCCCAGCCGCCGCGCCCGTGGGCCAGGAGCACCGAGTCGAGCAGTGTCATGTCGGAGACGTACGTCGCCATGCAGACGTGCAGCAGGGGATCGTCCGCCAGCTTGCCGTTGGTGCGGAACCACACCTGCGAGCGGGGCTCGCGCGACTCCCCGACGGTGCCGAACGGCGGGGCGTCCACGTACCGCAGGTCGACCGCGGCACGCGCCTCGATCAGCCGGTCCACGACGCCGGGGTCGCTGAACCGGTCCGCGTAGCGCGGCAGCATCTCGGCTGCCGTGGGCAGCGTCTCCGGGTCGGGCGCGGCAGGCATGGGCGCCTGGTGCTCCAGGCCCGCCTCGTACGTCTGGAAGGACGCGGAGAGGTGGAAGATCGGCTGCCCGTGCTGGACGGCGACGACCCGCCGGGTGGTGAAGGAGCGCCCGTCCCGGATGCGGTCGACGGTGTAGACGATCGGCGCGCCGGGGTCGCCGGCCCGCAGGAAGTAGGAATGCAGCGAGTGGGCGCTCCGGTCGGCCGGTACGGTGCGGCCCGCGGCGACCAGTGCCTGGGCCGCGACCTGTCCGCCGAAGACGCGGGGCACGACTGCCGAACGGCTCGTGCCCCGGAAGATGTCCCGCTCGATCTGCTCCAGGTCGAGGAGCTGGAGCAGATCGAGCAGGGAGTCGTTTGTGGTGCTCATGGAGAGAACGTAGCCGCTCTACAGGCCCATGGACTTGGCGATGATCGACTTCATGACCTCGCTGGTGCCGCCGTAGATCCGGTTGACCCGGTTGTCCGCGTAGAGGCGGGCGATCGGGTACTCGTTCATGAAGCCGTAGCCGCCGTGCAGCTGGAGGCAGCGGTCGATGACGCGGTGCGCGACCTCGGTGCAGAACAGCTTGGCGGATGCGGCCTCGGCGGCGCTCAGCTCACCGGCGTCCAGCGCCTCCAGCGCCCGGTCGGCGACGGCCTGGGCCGCGTCCACCTCGGCCTGGCAGGCGGCCAGCTCGAACTTGGTGTTCTGGAACGAGGCGACGGTCTTGCCGAAGACGGTGCGCTCCAGCACGTACTCCTTGGCGAACCGGACGGCCGCCGCGGCCTGTGCGTACGCCCCGAAGGCGATGCCCCAGCGCTCGGAGGCCAGGTTGGTGCCGAGGTAGCCGAAGCCCTTGTTCTCCTCGCCGAGGAGGTCCTCGGCCGGGACCTTGACGTCGACGAACGCCAGCTCGGCGGTGTCGGAGACCTTCAGGCCCAGCTTGTCGAGCTTGCGGCCGACCGAGTAGCCCTCGGACTTGGTGTCGACGGCGAAGAGCGAGATACCGAAGCGGCGGTCGTCCTCGCGCGGGGCGGAGGTACGGGCGCAGACGATCACGCGGTCCGCGTGCACGCCACCGGTGATGAAGGTCTTGGCGCCGTTGAGGACGTAGTGCGTGCCGTCCTCGGAGAGCTTGGCGGTGGTCTTCATGCCCGCGACGTCGGAACCGGTGCCCGGCTCGGTCATCGCGAGGGCCCACATCTCCTCGCCGGTGGTGAACTTCGGCAGCCAGCGCTTCTTCTGCTCGTCGGTGGCGAGCATCTTGACGTAGGGCAGCCCGAGCAGGGTGTGCACCCCGGAGCCGCCGAAGGACACACCCGCGCGGGCGGTCTCCTCGTAGATGACGGCCTCGTACTTGTGTGAGTCGATGCCCGCGCCGTCGTACTCCTCGTCGACGTTGATCCCGAAGACGCCCAGCTCGCCGAGCTTGAGGTAGAAGTCGCGCGGTGCCTGCCCGGCGGCGAACCACTCGTCGTAGACCGGCACGACCTCGGCCGCGATGAAGGCGCGGATGGTCTCCCGGAACGCCTCGTGGTCCTCGTTGAATACCGTACGGCGCACGGGGTGCCTCCTCTATCAGCTTCGGGCGGGCTGGCTAAGCGCTTGCTCAGTACTATTAAAAGTTACCCGGCAGTCACCGGCGCTGTCCAGGGTGATGCTGAGCACGTCGGAGGCGGGACGCGGGCGCCGGGCGCCGGTGGTGTGCGCCCGGCGCCGCCTCAGATGCCGAACCGTGCGGAGATCCCGTCCAGTACGCAGTCCAGGCCCGTCTCGAACGACCAGGTCGCGTCGTCCTTGCGGGTGGCCTGTTCGTCGATCGCAGGCGTTCGGGGGCCGCTCGTCCATGGCCGGAGGGTCAGGGGTCCTGTCCACGCCGAGGGGCCGTGGCCGGGACAGGTCAGGTCGCCGGAACCGGCCGCCCTTCGCAGGCCCTCACCCCTGCCGCAGCGCGAACCACAGCTCCGTCCGTACGTCCATGTCGTCCAGGTCAACGCCCAGCAGCGTCGCGCACCGCCCGATGCGCTGGCGGACCGTGTTGCGGTGGACCCGGAGGGCGGTCGCCGTGCGGTCCCAGCTGCCGTGCAGGCTCAGCCAGCAGCGCAGCGTCTCGGCGAGGGGTTCGGTGAGCGGGGCCAGCAGGGCGCGGGCGTGTGCCTCGGCGGCCTCGGGGGGTACCAGGGCGGCGAGGCCGCGGCCGGTGTCCGTGCGGTGGTGGGCCAGGGGGGTGCGGGTCGCCTCCGCGCGGCCCAGCGCGCGGGCCGCCCGCGCGTCGGCCACGTCGAGTTCGGTGATCGCGGCGGGCGCGGACGCGCCGAGCGTCCAGCCGGGCTGCGGGGTGATCCGGTCGTCGCCCGGCACCAGCACCCGTACCGCGGCGCCGCCCCGGCCCGCGTCGACCAGCGCCGAGCCCAGGGCCGCGCCGAGCGCCCCGGCCGTGAGCGGGTCCACCGGGTCGCCGCCGCTGCGGCGCGCGTGCACCACCGTCCACCGCTGCGCGCCGCCCAGCAACGGGGCGACGCCCGCCGGGTCCGCGCCCAGCAGCAGCCGGACCAGGGCAGCCGAGCGGCCCGCGGCGTCGGCGCCCTGGTGCGGGGCGGCCAGCAGGGAGAGCAGGACGACCGCGACCCCGGCGATGGTGTGGTCGCCCGCCTCGCGCCGCTTCGACGCCAGGGTCAGGACGAGCCCCTGCCCGCCGCCCAGCGCGTACGCGGCGAGGTGGGTGGCGCCCAGGGTGTCGGTGGCCGATGCGGGTGCGGGGCGCAGGACCGGCGCGACCACCCGGGCGAGCCGGGTGAGCGCGGCCCGTACATCGGGGGCCGGTGTCCGGCCGGCCGCGTGCAGCTCCTCGCCGTCGGCCGTGAGCAGGACCGCCCGCCCTTCCAGCTGGGCCGCCAGCTGGTGCAGCACGGCCGGCACCGGATCGGTCCTGGCCGCCGCCGTCGCCAGGGCCTGCTGGGCGCGCGTCACCCGGCGCAGCTCGCGCACCCGGGCCTGGGCCATCAGCTGCCACACCGCGCGGGCGATCGCCGTGAACGGGGTCTCGGGCGGCACCTCGATCAGCGGCAGCCCGTACCGTTCGCACGCGGCGATCAGCTCCGCGGGCACCGTGTCATGCACCGGCCGCACCCCGAAACCGAGCGCCGCGGCCCCCGCCTCGACCAGCCGGGACACATAGGTGTCCGGGTCCGCGAGCAGCACCCCGGCGCTCAGCAGCAGCTCGCCGCCGAGCAGATACGGGTACGGGTCGGCCATCTCCGAGGTGTGCACCCACAGCAGCTCCGCCTCGGCGGGTCCCGCGATGCGGCGCAGTCCGAGCTCGTCCCTGGCCAGCAGCCCGGTCAGCGGGATGGGCGGGGTCGGAGGAGCGGCCGGTGCGGCAGGGGTGGTCGGTGCCGCCGGTCCGGCGGGGGATTCCGGCATGGAGGGTTCATCCGTTCGGTGCGGTGAGAATGGATGAAACGTACACTTCAGCGTCGCTTCCGGGCCACCTACCGTCTTCACGACAACCGAACCCACGAACCTTGTGATCGAGACGGAGGGAAGCCCATGGCAGTCGACTACGCCGTGATCGTCGTCTATCTGGCCGGCATGCTCGCCATGGGCTGGTGGGGCATGCGCCGCGCCAAGTCCAAGAGCGAGTTCCTGGTGGCGGGCCGCCGGCTCGGCCCCTGGATGTACTCCGGCACCATGGCCGCCATCGTCCTCGGCGGCGCCTCGACGATCGGCGGGGTCGGCCTCGGCTACCAGTACGGGCTCTCCGGTGCCTGGATGGTGTTCACCATCGGGCTCGGGCTGCTCGCCCTCTCCGTGTTCTTCTCCGCCCGCATCGCGCGGCTGAAGGTCTACACCGTCTCCGAGATGCTCGACCTGCGCTACGGCGGCCGGGCCGGGCTCATCTCGGGCATCGTCATGTGGGCCTACACACTGATGCTCGCGGTCACCTCGACCATCGCCTACGCCACCATCTTCGACGTCCTCTTCGACATGAACCGGACCGTCGCGATCATCCTCGGCGGCACCATCGTCGTCGCGTACTCGACGCTCGGCGGCATGTGGTCGATCACGCTCACGGACATGGTCCAGTTCGTCGTCAAGACCATCGGCGTGCTGCTGCTCCTGCTGCCCATCGCGGTGATCAAGGCGGGCGGCTTCAGCGAGATGAAGGCCAAGCTGCCCACCGAGTACTTCGACCCGTTGGGCATCGGCGGCGAGACGATCTTCACGTACGTGCTGATCTACACCTTCGGCATGCTGATCGGCCAGGACATCTGGCAGCGGGTGTTCACCGCCCGCAGCGACCGCGTGGCCCGCCTGGGCGGCACGGTCGCCGGTACGTACTGCCTGGTGTACGCGGTCGCGGGTGCGGTCATCGGCACGGCGGCCAAGGTCATGTACCCGAAGCTGCCGACCGCGGACGCCGCATTCGCGACCATCGTCAAGGACGAACTCCCGGTGGGCGTGCGGGGTCTGGTCCTGGCCGCCGCGCTCGCCGCCGTGATGTCCACGTCCTCCGGTGCGCTGATCGCCTGCGCGACGGTGGCCAACAACGACATCTGGTCGCGGATCAAGGGCGCGGTCAGGCGCGACGGGGACGGCGCGGAGCACGACGAGGTGAAGGGCAACCGCGTCTTCATCCTGATCATGGGCATCGCCGTGATCCTCATAGCCATCGCGCTGAACAACGTGGTCGAGGCGCTGACCGTCGCGTACAACCTGCTCGTCGGCGGGCTGCTGGTGCCGATCCTGGGCGGCCTGCTGTGGCGCCGGGGCACGGCGGCCGGGGCGCTGGCCGCCGTCGCGGTGGGCGGCCTCGCGGTGGTCGGCCTGATGGCGGGGTACGGAATCCTTGCGAACGAGCCGGTCTACTACGGCCTGCTGGCCTCGCTGGCGGTCTACATCGTGGTGTCCCTGGCGACGAAGCCCACGGACGCGGCCGTCCTGGCCGCATGGCGTGAACGGCTGGCGGGGCGCGGCAGCGAGCCGGAGCCGGTGGAGCCGGTGGAGCCGGTGGGGGAGCGGGTCGGGGGCTGACCATCCGGAACGGGCCGCCGGATGCTCCGGCGGCCCGTTCCGGGACGGCCCTGTGCGCGGCCCGTTCCGGTCAAGCCGCGTGGCCGTACTTCGCGTCGCTGAGTGCACGGGCGAAGGTGCGCCGGCTCTCCCGTATCCCGGTCGCCAGGACTTCGCCCACTTCCGGGGAGCCCGGGCCCGCCGGTACCTCGACCTCCCAGCTCGACCACCAGGTGCCGCCCGCGAGCCTGTTCTCGCGGAACGTGGCCCGGAACCGCAGCTGTGTCGAGTCCGGTGCCGATGACTCCAGCCGGATACTGAATTCGCCTTCCGGCAACTCGATGCGGACGACGTCCTCGATGCACGACATCCTGGCCGCGTCGGGCACGACCTCGGTGGCGAGCAGGCTCGCGTGGCGTACGGCGCCGCCCAGGACGGAGTACGTGTGACGTACGTCAGTCATGAGCGGCTCCGTCCGACACCGTGCCGGTGGGCTCCTTACGGTTCTGCCATGCGACAGCCACCAGCTTGCGGAAGAAGGCGCCGTAGCTGCGCTCCACGTGGACGGCCCGCCGCTCCGCCTCCTGATGGCGTTCGCGCAGCCTGTTGATCGGAACGACCATCGCAGCGTGGTGTTCGATGTGGAGATTGTTTCCGTTGGTGAACCAGGTGGTCAGCCAGCTTCCGCGGATCGAGCGGGTGTTGCGCAGTACGTCCCTGGTGCTCGTCTCGCACATCAGGTGTTCCGGTACCTCCACCAGGAAGTGGAGCGGAACGGCGAAGGCCAGAGGCAGTAGCCACAGCCGGACGAGGGGCTCGGCAAGACCGAGAGCGGCCGCGCAGACCGCCGCCGCGATCACCAGTCCGATCAGCCGGTACTCGGCGACGATCTCCCGTCGCCGCCGCTCGGCGATCTGGCCGATGTCGTACGACCACCTGCCGGTCCAGCTGCGCGCGACGTCCCGGAGCACCATGACGAGCCGGGAGTAGTCCAGCAGACCGCGCACGAGCAGCCCGGGAGTGATCGGCTTCCGGTTGTCGAACCCGAAGAACTCGGAGTCCTGCGGGGTACCCAGGTACCGGTGGTGCTGCAGGTGCCTCACCCGGTAGTGGCTGTAGGTGACCAGCAGGGGGATGCCCAGGGGGACTCCGACCCACCGGTGGAGCCTGGCGGCCTGGAAGGCGGAGTGGTGCAGGCACTGGTGCTGAAGCTCGACCATGTGGGTGTAGGTGGCGCCGAGCAGCAGCGCGCCGGTCAGCGCCACCGGCCAGCTGGGGCTCAGTGCGAGATACCCGGCGGCCACGGCCAGGCAGCAGGCCAGCGCGACCTTTGCGGTGAAGACCGCCTGGTCCCAGTCCGAGACCCGGCGCTTGCGGAAGAGCAGTTGAGGTGACTCGCTCGGCGTGGTGACGGCCATCTTCTCTCCTCCTCAATTGGGCAGCTTGCGCATGGCGTCCCAGATCCGCCCGTAATAGGCGTTGGCCACCCGCACCCGGGTGGCGACGCCGAGTGCGATCTCCCGCAGGAGTTCGGGCGACCGGTCCACCAGCGGCAGGAACACCCCCTTGAACCACTCGGCGCCGTGGTCCGCGTCGACGTGGACGTGCACCCGCTGGTAGTCGATGACGTCCGGGGGCACGTCCAGACGGTTGCATCCGTCGACCATGGCCTGGAAGCGGGGCGAGGCACTCTGCTCCAGCACGCCCATGGCCCCGAGCGCACGCGGATTGAGGTGGCGGTGGATGCCGTACATGAGCAGCAGGCAGGCGTTCTCGAATGCCTCGGGACAGAGCAACGCCTCCCGGCCGATGCCGGCGTCAGCCAGCCGGGCTCGCATGTAGACGGCGGAATGCTCGAACATGCGGGTGTGGACGCGGGAGATGTCCCCCTCTCCCATCTCGTCCCAGTAGTTCTCGGCAATGGTGATCTTCGTGTGGCCCTCGGTTCCGATCTGCACCATCGCCATGAGGTCGTCGAATTTGCTGTCGACCAGCTCCTCCCCCATGAAGAAGAGCGCCATTTCTTCCATGGTGGCCGCGTGGGCCAGGTAGTCGCAGAATTCGGGTTGCGTGTGCTGCGCTGCCACCTCGAGGAACCAGTCGTGGAAGTCCGCACCCTTCTCGGGGAGCGAGCGGGGAGCGACCTGGGCGTCTTCCCAGGCGAGCCACGCGTTCTCGATGGAGACTATTTCCTGGTCCGCGTTGAGTCGCGGAATCCGGGCGAAGTCCTCGGGTCCCGACATGTACTCGATGTAGTGCGCGTGCAGCCGGCTCAGTAGTGCTTCCCGCACGGTGGGGTCGGGGGTTCCGCCCCTGAGGGGGAATGCCTGGCTGATCCGGTCTCCGTGCGAGGGTGCGGATATGCGTTCTGCGGAGAATGTGGTCACGGTGTTTTCCCTTTCTGTCGACGGACAGGGTGTGGAAACGTCAGTGAGGCCTGGTTCCGCGCGTGATGACGTCGATGAATACGTCCCGATAGGCTCCCTCGCCGTCCTGCTGCGGTTCGATGGGGGTCGCGTCGTGCAGTGTCTTCGCGTCGTCGGCCAGCAGCATGTCGCCGGGCGCGAGGAGCGTTTGTGAATGGATTTTCCTACGGCTCTCCGCGTCGTAGATCCCGCTTTCTCCTCCGCCGATGTTGTGACGGTTCACAAGTAGGGTCACGACGTAGTCCACCCCGTCCCGATGGATTCCTTCGGGAGTCGGCTGCCCCGTTGTCCCGCTGCCGGCGAGGATGCGGTTCTGGAAGCACTGGTGGTGCCACGTGTGCGGGCCGTGCATGCAGGTCAGGACCGCCGTGATGCCGGTGAGGAGGTCACGGAACAACCCGCCCCCAGCGATTTCCCTCTCGATCGGGTCGTACGTCCGCAGCACGTCACCGTTGAGATGGTTGATCGCCAGCGGCTGCAGGTAGGGCTTCGCCGCCAGCTCCTCGATGTCTCCGGTCCCGGAGACGTTGAAGACGGAATGCCTCCGCAGCCGGTAGGTCTCGCCGTGAGCCATGAACGCGTCCACCGGGAGCCGGGACCAGCTATCGGCAAAGGCGGACCATTCCTTTTCGAAACCCTCCTGATCGTCGATCAGGTCGGTCGCTTCACCGCTCACGAAAAGCTGGTCCGTGAGCGCCTTCGCCCAATCCGAGGCCGGCATGGTCTCCTCCTGTCAGAGGCTGTTCGGACGGCGCACAGCTCGACCGGGCTGTGCTGATCTGCT
The DNA here is from genome assembly GCF_043200175.1 of Streptomyces sp. NPDC048462. Lineage (NCBI taxonomy): Bacteria > Bacillati > Actinomycetota > Actinomycetes > Kitasatosporales > Streptomycetaceae > Streptomyces > Streptomyces sp. NPDC048462. The sequence goes on along the minus strand of NZ_JBICXG010000030.1, from coordinate 54,249 downwards.
GCCGACGAGTATTCCTGCGTTCGGCGTCAGTCCTCCTGACTCTTCAGGAGATCGGGATGATCGGATCAGACGCATCCGGATTCGCGCCTGCCGTCGGTAAGTTATCGCCACGTGCTACCTGGGGAAATCCTGGGTGGAGCGGTTCGCCGACCGGTTTTGGTGGCCCGGCCGGACGCGTGGAGAGGCCATGCGGAAAACGTGCACGGTTGTTGCCGGCCGTACGTGCCGGCCGGACGATTCTCTCTGCCGGAACACACACCGATGAAGGGTGTCCCACCCATGAGGGATGAGAATTTCTACAACAGTGGGGCGAGGCGGATCCAGGCTGCTCTGGGTACACGGCAGGTGGCCGATCACATCGCAGCCAACTACGTCGCGGACAGCTTGGACCGAGCCGCGGCCGCCCTGGTGGGCAGGGCGGATTGCTTCTATCTGGCGACGGCTGATTCCCGAGGCTTCCCGGACTGCTCGTACAAGGGTGGGCTGCCGGGTTTTGTGCGGGTGCCGGCTCCCGGCCTGCTTCGGTTTCCCAGCTACGACGGAAACGGAATGTTCCGGAGCCTGGGAAACGTACTGGAGAACCCACATGTGGGTCTGCTGTTCATCGACTACGAGAAGCCGATCAAGTTACGCATAAACGGCACGGCGCGGGTGTCGACGGAGGACCGCCTCCTCGCCTCCTTCCCCGAGGCCGACGCCGTGGTCGAGGTCGAGGTGAGGCAGGTCTTCGAGAACTGCCCGCGCTATCTGCACGACGTCCGCCACGGCGCGTACTCGACATACGTGCCCCGGCCGAACCGGGTCACGCCGGAACCCGAGTGGAAGCTCAAGCCCGAGTACGAGGGACTGGTGCGTCTGCGGGACTCGTGAGGGACCGTTCAGCCGCTGTGCGCGAAACCTGAGGTGCGCGTATAGGCGCGCTTGAGCCGTTGTTGCAGGATGACGGACCAACTCGACGCCCCTGCTGACGCCTTGGTGACCAGGACGATCGTCCGGGAGGGGGCGGGGATACCGGCGGTGTCCATCGAACGTGTCAGTCCGTCGCGTCGGATGAGCGCCGACGAGGGCACGTAGGTGATCGCCTGGAGGGCGAAGGCCATCTCCTGGGCCAGGGCCCAGTCGTCGGTGCGGCCGACCGGGTGGGCGAGAACCCCGTAGCGCGTGAAGTGAGTGGTGACCAGACGGTCGCAGTCGGATCCGGTGCGCGGCAGCACCCACGGAAGCATGGACAGCGACTCGGCACCGGACCGGATCGCCGTGGAAAGCAGATTCGGCGGGCCGACGAGTACGAAGGGTTCGTGCCGCAGCGGCACCGTCCGAAAGCGCACGTCCTCGTCTTCGGCGGCTTCCTGTACGGAGACCGCGGCGTCCAGGCTGCCGGCTCGGACCAGGTCGCGGCCCTCGTGGGGAGAGGTCTCGAACACGTGGAGGCGAAAGGGCAGGTCGTCGCCGCCGCCCAGGGCCGGGAGCACGCAACTGCCCATGGCGGAGGGGAAGGAGCCGAGGGAGACGGTCGGTTTGGTACGTGGCTGAGCCGTCCCGGTGTCCTGGTGACGCGAGACGGACGTTTCCCAGAGATCGGCGATCTGTGAGGCCACCTGGGCCATCACGGAGCCCCGGTCCGTGAACCTGATACCGCGGCCCTCAGGCTCCAATAAGGGAAACCCGCACTCCGCGCCGAGTACCTTGATCTGCTGCGACACCGCGGAAGGCGACAGGTGGAGCGCTTTGGCCGCGGCATGGATACCTCCGCACGAGTGCACCGTGTGTAACGTCCGGAACTGCTGAAGGTTGGCCATTACTCCGCTCTCTTCCGAGGTCGAGCAACGTCACATCCATCGGGAGTACGTGAGGAACGCGCGTACCGGGAATGTGCCGAGGCCCGCGACCTTGATGGGAACCGCGGTGAACTTTCCGCCCTGTTCCGGGATGAGGGACAGGTTCGTCAGGTGCTCGACCACCGGGATCCCCGCCCCCAGCAGCTGTGTGTGCGCGGGGCGTTCGCGCGTGTGCGTGCCGTCGATGTTGAGGGAGTCGATCCCCACGAGCGCCGGTCCCGCGTCGGCCAGTAGCGCGGCGGAGGCGGCGGAGAGATGGGGGTGCTCACCGCTCTCGTAGCTGTCTGTGCCCCAATAACGCGACCAGCCGGTCCTGATGAGGACGGCACGGCCGCGCAGGGTGCAGCCCGAGAAGCACTCGGGGGAGATCTCCTGCTTGTCCGTCTCGATCACGGTGGTGGGCACACCGGCGACCCGGGCGAGATCGAGAGCCGTGAGGTCGTACCCGTCCGCGTAGCGATGAAAGGGCACGTCGAGGTAGGTGCCCGTCTGGCCCACCAGGCAGAGCCTGCCCGTGTGGAACTCCGTTCCCGGCGCGTACGTCTCCCGCGACTGCTCGCGGGAGACCTGGCTCGTCAGGACGGGCTGCGGCAGGCCCGGGTAAGCGGTCGCGCCGGGGACGATCTCGTGGCTGAGGTCCACGAACACGCTTCCGGGTCCGCTGTGGCGGAACCTGCCCTGGGCACGCGGCGGAGGAGAGCTGTTCACCATCGGGACTGCCTTTCTTCTGCATCCGGACGAGGATGGTCGGTGGGATCAGGCCGGTACAAGAAGGCCTTTCGGGTTTTGGCCATATGCCTACTGCCGCTTGCGTGCGGTGGTTTCTGCTGAGTGGCCCTGGGCCGAGGCCGAGGCCGAGGCCGCGAGCCGGCCGGAGCGGGCGTCGCGGAACGCGAGGGGGACCACCAGAAGGATCAGGGTCGCGGCCGCGGCGAAGGCACCGTCGATGCCCAGGGCGTAGGAGGTCAGGCCGACCGCCACGGCGCCCGCTCCGGTGCCCGCGTCGTAGGCCATGTTCCACAGGGTGCTGGCCATGCCGTGGCCGTTGGGGCCGGAGCGCTGGAACATCAGCACCAGCGTGTCGTTCTGGAGCGCGCCGAAGCCCAGGCCGTAGATCACGGCTGCCGCGCCCGACACCGCCGCCGCACCGCCGGGGTGGGCGGCGGCAAGCCCGAAGCCGCCCATTCCCACGGCACAGGCCAGCACGCTCGGCCCCATCAGCCGGCCCACGCCCGAGCGGTCGCTGACGATGCCGGCGACCCAGCGGCCGACGATGACCGCGCCGGTCAGGAGGAACAGCGCGGGCGTGGCCGCGGACGGCTGTGCCAGCGCGAGGGGGAGGAAGGACGTGACGGCACCCAGTGCGCAGGCGGTCGTGATCAGGACGGTGAACGGCCTGCTGACCGCCCGCAGCTGGACCGGGCCCGTCCTGGGCCGGGGTCGCGGGCGGCCGGGGCCGGCGGGAGCGGGCACCCTGATCGCGGCGGCCAGGGGAGCCGCCAGCACGCTCAGGACGCCTGCGGTGACGAAGACCGCGGTGAATCCGATGTGTTCGGCGGCCCACACCCCCAGGGGAAGACACACCACCTGGGGCAGACCGACGGCGATGCCGTACCAGCCCACAGCCCTGCCCCTGCTGTCGGCCGGGATCAGCTCGGCGACGAGCGCGCTGCCGGCCACCGCGACCATTCCGAAGCCGACACCTCGCACGGCGGAGACGGCCAGCACCCAGTCCATGGCTGCCGAGACCGGGTAGACGAAGGTGGGCAGGCCCAGGAGGAGCGATCCGATGATCAGCATCCGGCGCAGGCTCAACCGCTTCAGCAGCCATGACATGCACAGCTGCACACCCACGGTCGTCGCCATCGTCACACCGGTCGCGGCGCCGACCGCGGTGTAGCCCGAGCCGCCCTCGGCGGACCAGAGCGGTGCGACGGACAGCAGTGGTGCGTAGTTGGAGAAGGTGCCCAGGGTCGCGGCGAGGAGCAGAAAGAAGTCGCGCCCGGCCGGGCCGGTGCGGATGCCCTCGGCGGAGCTTCGGTGGCGCCTTGTCGGGGAGAAGGCCATGTGTGAAGTCTGAGGACTGCCCACCCATCGCGTCCAACGAATGATTGCAATGGTTTCGATCGATGATTACGATCGGGGGGTGGAGTTGAAGCATCTCGCGACGTTCGTCGTGGTCGCCCGGCGGCTGAGTTTCACCCGTGCCGCCGAGGAGCTGGGGTACGTACAGTCCAGCGTCACCGCACACATCAAGGCACTCGAAACAGATCTCGGCGTTCCTCTCTTCGAACGCCTCGGCCGCCGGGTCACCCTCACCGACGCCGGCCGCGAGCTGCGAGGCCACGCCCAGACGCTCCTCAACCACGCGGAGCGGGCGACCGAAGCGGTACGCGGCGCGAGCAGCGACCCCCGGCGCGTGCGGGGGACGCTGCGCATCGCCGCACCGGAGAGCCTGTGCGCACACCGGCTGCCCACCGTGCTGGGAGCCCTGAAGGACCGCTTCCCCTACCTCCAGGTCGCCTTCGGCGCGGCGAGCAGGACCGCTCTGATGAACGCGCTCAGCGAAGGCAGTCTGGACGCCGGATTCCTGCTCGAGGAGGAGGTGGCCGGGCCGAACGTGACCGCCGCGAGGCTGGCGGAGGAGGAGCTGAGCCTGGTTGCCCGTCCCCGGCACCGGCTGGCACTCGGCGGCCCGGTCCGGACCGAGGACCTGGCCGGGGAGACCCTGCTGCTCATCGAGAAGGGCTGCGCACAGCGTGAGGTGATGGACCGCGAGCTCAGGCGGGCCGCGATCCGGCCCGCGACCATGGAGTTCGTCAGCACGGAGGCCCTCAAGCGCTGCGCCGCGGCCGGACTAGGTGTCGCGCTGCTGCCGACGGTCGCCGTTGCCGACGAGATCGCCAGGGGGGAGCTCAGCGCGCTGGAATGGGCGCACCGCCCCGTCCTCGGCATCTACCTCGTCGTCCACAAGGACCGCCACCCCACGTCCGCGCTGCGTACCCTCACCTCGCTCGCTCGGGCGCAGTGGCCGGCCACGGCCTGATCTCCGGGGCGCGGTGCGGGGACGTTCCGGCCGCTGCCCGAAGCCGGTATGGACGAACCGTCCGTCCCCTTGGGCGAGAATGGATGAAACGTACACTTCAGGGTTGACTCCGCGCCGCCTAGCGTCATCGGCAGACCCGTATGAGTGCTTCCGTGCCGTTGCGGGAGATCCGGCACACTCCGAGCAGCGCGTAATCGAAGGAAAGGCCACCCACCCATGAGCAGCACCGAATCGCCGCGCGGCCCCGTCGACTCCTCCCGCGTCCCGCGGTACGCCGGGCCCGCGACGTTCGCCCGGCTGCCCCGCCTCGACGAGGTCGGCACGACGGATGTCGCCGTGGTCGGCGTGCCCTTCGACACCGGGGTCTCCTACCGGCCCGGCGCCCGCTTCGGCGGCAACGCGATCCGGGAGGCCTCGCGGCTGCTCCGCCCGTACAACCCGGCACAGGACGCCTCGCCGTTCGCCCTCGCGCAGGTCGCGGACGCCGGTGACATCGCGGCCAACCCCTTCGACATCAACGAGGCCGTCGAGACGATCGAGGCCGCGGCCGACGACCTGCTCTCCACCGGTGCCCGGCTGATGACGCTCGGCGGCGACCACACCATCGCGCTGCCCCTGCTGCGCTCCGTCGCCAAGAAGCACGGCCCCGTCGCGCTGCTCCACTTCGACGCGCACCTCGACACCTGGGACACCTACTTCGGCGCCGAGTACACCCACGGCACCCCGTTCCGCCGGGCCGTCGAGGAGGGCATCCTCGACACCTCCGCGCTCTCCCACGTCGGCACCCGAGGCCCGCTGTACGGCAAGCAGGACCTCACCGATGACGCCAAGATGGGCTTCGGGATCGTGACCTCCGCCGACGTCATGCGACGCGGCGTCGACGAGATCGCCGACCAGCTCCGGCAGCGCATCGGCGACCGGCCGCTCTACATCTCCATCGACATCGACGTGCTGGACCCGGCGCACGCCCCCGGCACCGGCACCCCCGAGGCCGGCGGCCTCACCTCCCGTGAGCTGCTCGAAATCGTGCGCGGCCTCTCCTCCTGCAACCTGGTCTCCGCCGACCTGGTCGAGGTCGCCCCCGCGTACGATCACGCCGAGATCACCTCCGTCGCCGCCTCCCACACCGCGTACGAGCTGACGACGATCATGACCCGCCAGATTGCAGAGGCCCGGACGAAGTGAGTCACGACCACCACGACGAGCGCCCCGAGCTCACGCCCGAGCAGATCGCCGCCGCGCTGAACCCCCCGCCCGGCCGCAACGGCGGCGACCTCGTCGTCGAGACCCTCCAGGGACTGGGCGCGACCACCGTCTTCGGGCTGCCCGGACAGCACGCGCTGGGCATGTTCGACGCGCTGCGCCGCTCGTCGCTCGGCTACGTCGGCCTGCGCGTCGAGAACAACGCGGGCTTCGCCGCCGACGCCTACGGGCGCATCACCGGCGAGGTCGCCCCGCTCCTGCTGTCCACCGGACCCGGCGCGCTCACCTCGCTCGCCGCGCTCCAGGAGGCGGCCAGCGCCTCCGCGCCCGTGCTGGCGATCTCCAGCCAGATCCCGAGCGCGGGACTCGGCGGCGGACGACACGGCTACCTGCACGAACTGCGCGACCAGAAGGCGTCGTTCCGCGACATCGTGAAGTCCGTCCACACGGTGCGCACCGCGTCCCAGATCCCGTCCGCGATCGCCGCCGCCTGGGAGTCCGCGCTGACGGCCCCGCACGGCCCGGTCTGGGTCGAGATCCCGCAGGACGTGCTCCTCGCGGTGACGACGCTGCCCGTCGTCACCGCGATGGACGCCACCCCGGGCGAACTGCACGCGCGCCCCGAGCTCATCGCGGTGGCGGCCCACCTGCTGTCGAACGCCGAGCGGCCCGCGATCATCGCGGGCGGCGGGGTCGTACGCTCCGACGCCTCCGGCAAGCTCCGGGCACTCGCCGAGAAGGTCGGCGCGCCGGTCGTCACCACCTTCGGGGGCAAGGGCGCCTTCCCGTGGGAGCACCCGCTCTCGCTGCAGTCCTGGCTGGAGGACCGGCACACGACGGACTTCCTGGAGGACGCCGACGTCCTGCTGGTCGTCGGCTCCGGACTCGGTGAGCTCTCCTCGAACTACTACACGTTCGCCCCGCGCGGCCGGGTCGTCCAGATCGAGGCCGACGCCGGCAAGCTGGAGTCCAACCACCCGGCGCTCGGCATCCACGCCGACGCCCGGGACGCCCTGGCCGACCTCCTCGAAGCGGTCCCCCCGCGCGAGGACCCGGCCGCCGCCGAGCGCGTCCGGGAGGTGCTCGGCCGGGTACGGGACAGGATCGACGCCCAGGGACGCACCCTGGAGCAGCACCTGCTCGGCGAGATCCGGTCGGCCCTGCCCGACACGTCCCCCAGCTTCTGGGACATGACGATCCTCGCCTACTGGGCCTGGTCGGCCTTCGACGCCCGCCACCCCAACACCATGCACTCGGCCCAGGGCGCGGGCGGCCTCGGCTACGGGTTCCCGGCGGCCATCGGCGCGGCGGCGGCCGACCGCACGAGGCCGGTCCTGGCGGTCTCCGGCGACGGCGGCGCGATGTACTCCATCGCGGAGCTCGCCACCGCCCGCCAGTACGACCTGCCGGTCACCTGGCTGATCGTGGACGACGGCGGCTACGGCATCCTGCGCGAGTACATGACCGACGCCTTCGGTGAGAGCACCGGCACGGAGCTGTCCCGCCCGGACTTCGTCGCCCTTGCCGAGTCCTTCGGCGTCCCGGCCGTCCGTACGAGCCCCGAGACGCTCGCCGGCGACCTGGCCAAGTCCTTCGCGCAGCCCGGCCCCTCGGTCGTCGTACTCCCGGCACTGCTCAGGATGTTCGAGCCGACGCACCTTCAGGGCTGACGTCGGGCCGAGTCGCCCCCGGAGCCGTAACGGCTCCGGGGGCGCTGCGTTGTTCCCGTCACAGTCGCGACGAATGGGGCTTCCGTCACATACAACTCTCCGGTTGTCCGGGAGTCTTTCGTGCGGGCGCCAGGGGTGCGCCGCAGGACCACTCAGGCAGGGGACGGGAACGCACCATGGCCACAACTCACATATCCCGCCGTGCCCGGGGCGCGCTGGCCACTGTCCTGGCCGCCGGGGTGCTGGCACCCGTGGCGCTCGGCGCGGCGCCCGCCGCCGCCGCGACGCCCGCGGTGAGCTGCGCCTCCGCCAGGGCGGGGCTCGCCGCCAAGCTGTCCAGGGACATCACCGCGGCGCTCAAGGGGCGGAAGTCCACCACCGCGGTGGCGCTGTACGACCGGACCACGAAGACGTCGTGCACCCTGCGCGCCACATCGGCGTACGACTCCGCGAGCGTCGTGAAGGCGACCGTGCTGGCCACGCTCCTGCGGGACAGCGCCGAGCACCACCGCTCCCTCACGCGGCGCGAGACCGGCCTGGCCACCGCCATGATCACCAAGTCCGACAACAACGCCACCACCAGCCTGTGGAAGCAGCTCGGGGCCACCAAGGTCAAGGCGTTCCTCAAGGCGGCCGGGATGACACACACCGTGCCCGGCTCCGGCGGCTACTGGGGGCTCACCCGGATCACCGCGCAGGACGAGCAGCGGCTGCTGACCCTGCTCACCGCGAAGAACTCCGTGCTCAGCGACAGTGCGCGCGCCTACGAGCTCGGGCTGATGCACCGGGTCGTTCCCTCGCAGCGCTGGGGAACGCCCGCCGGGGCTCCGGCCTCGGCCACGGTCCAGCTCAAGAACGGCTGGCTGCAGCGGGCCACCCACGGCTGGCGGGTGCACAGCGTCGGCGCCTTCACGGGCAAGGGCCACGACTACGCGCTCTCGGTGCTCACCCAGGACAACGCGACGATGAACACCGGCATCGCCACCGTCCAGGCCGTCGCCCGCGCCGTGCACAAGGATCTGAACCCGCGCACGGCCGGCCACCCGCAGTAGGCGGTCAGGTCCCGGACGGGAGCCGGCCGGGGCCGGCCCCGGCCTGGAGGCGCAGACCGGCCAGGGTCAGTTCGAGGCCGGAGAGGAACTGCTCCTTGTCGTCGTGCCCGTCGAACTCGTCGACGATGTCGTGCAGGAACGGGTACGTCCCGGCGTCGAGCGTGCGCCACGTCGCGGCGTAGCGGCCGAGGAACTCCTCCCGGCCCACGAGGCCGTCGACCACCTCCTGTGGCGGTTCCTGCCCCATGTCGGCGGCGTTGGCGACGACGACGCCCACGATTGCCGTCACGGCGTGGAACCGCTGCCGGGGCGTGAGGTCGAGCCGCAGCGTCTTCTCCCCCAGCTCCTCGTAGAGCCGCAGCGCGTTGCCCTCGACGTCGATGTTCTGCATGAAGCGCGCGCCCAGCCACGGCCGGTCCACGACCGCGTCGAACAGGGTGACGGCCATCACGCGCAGGTCCTCGATCGGGTCGCCGCTGCCGCTCTGCTTCTCGACGGTGGCCAGCACCCCGCCGAGCACGTGGTCGATGGCGCGGTCGAGCAGGTCGTCCTTGCCCGAGACGTACCAGTAGATGCTGCCGACGCCCGTGCCGAGCCGGGCCGCGAGGGCGCGCAGCGTCAGCGCCGGCGCGCCCGCCTCGTCGAGCAGGGCCACGGCCGCGGAGAGGACGGCCTCGATGGAGTGCGAGCCGCGCTGACGTCCTCGGGAAGGGCGGTCGGCGGGTCGTGGTCGCGGGCCTGTCATGACTCCCATCCAATCACAGCTTGCGCATTTATCGAACTAGGTTCTATGGTCGAACCACGTTCTATTGTAGAACGTCGTTCGATAGTCGTCGACGTTCCGGAAGGAGGCCCGTCATGACCACCACCGCCACCGCGCCCGCCGCGCCACGCACCTATCCGTCCCTGCGCGCCGCATGGATCCCGCTGGCCGCGCTCTGTCTGGCCTTCTTCGTCGAGATGGTCGACAACACGCTGCTCTCCATCGCGCTGCCCACGATCGGCCGGGACCTCCACAGCGGCACGACCTCGCTGCAGTGGGTCACCGGCGCCTACTCACTGACCTTCGGCGGCCTGCTGCTGACCGCCGGATCCGTGGCCGACCGGCTCGGGCGCAGACGAGTACTGCTGGTCGGCCTCGCGGCCTTCGGCCTGCTCAGCCTGGGCGTCGCCGCGGTCAGCACCGCGGGGGAGCTCATCACCCTGCGGGCCGGCCTCGGCATCGCCGCCGCGGCGATGGCCCCCATCACCAACTCGCTGGTCTTCCGGCTGTTCGACGACAAGGCGCTGCGGATGCGCGCCATGACCCTGATGATCATCGTCGGCATGTCCGGCTTCGTCCTCGGCCCACTGCTGGGCGGCACCGCCCTGGCCCACGTCCGGTGGCAGTGGCTGCTGCTCATCAACGCCCCGATCGCCCTGATCGCGGCCATCGGCGTCCGCCTCGGCGTCCCCGCCGACCGGCCGCAGGACCTGACCCGCGACAGGCTCGACCTGCCGGGCGCCGTCCTGAGCGTCCTCACCATCGGCCTCGCCTGCTACTCGCTGACCAGCGGCGTCGAGCACGGCTGGCTCTCCGTGGCCACCCTCGCCTCGGTCCTGGGTGCCCTCGCCGCAGGGATCGCGTTCGTGTGGCACGAGCGCCGCAGCGCATCGCCGATGCTGGACCTGCGCCTCTTCTCCGACGGCACCGTCCGAGGCGCCGCCATCGCCCAGATCGGCACGGCCATAGCGATGGCCGCCGTGATGTTCGGCCTGATCCTCCACTTCCAGTACGCCTACGGATGGAGCCCCGTACGGGCCGGTCTGGCGAACCTGCCGCTCATCGTGACCATGATCCTCGCGACCCCCCTGTCCGAATGGCTCGCGGCCCGCTTCGGCCACCGCGTCGCCTGCCTGGTCGGCGCCGCCTGCCTGGCCGGCTCGCTGGCCGGACTGTCCTGGGGCGTCGACCACGGGTACGGCGTCATCGCGCTCTGCATGGTCGTGATGACCATCGGGCTGCGCACCGTCATGACGATCTGCGCCATCGCACTCGTCGACGCCATGCCGTCCAACCGCACCTCGATCGGCACCGCGCTCAACGACACCGCCCAGGAGGTCGGCAGCAGCATCGGCACCGCCGTGGTCGGCACGATGATCGCCGCACTGGTCACCACCCAGCTGCCCGCAGGCACCTGGAGCCACGCCCTGGTGGCGTCGTTCTTCCACGGCGAGCGGATCACCTACGCGGTACTCGCGGTCGTCGTCGGCCTGATCGCCGCCGGCGGCGCGCTCTCCCTCACCAACTCCCGCCTCACCGAGGAAGCACACTGAGGCATCCGCCCAAGACCTAGGCCGAAGGTCGGGTATTTGTTGCGGAGGGATGAAATCCGCCGCCCACCACGTTGGTGCCTTCCGGAAGAGCAGGTCGAACGGGAGGCACCGGGTGTCGGACGCAGGGGAGACAGGCGAGGGGCGGCAGCCCCGTGGCTGGGCGCGCAGGCTGAGCGGTTACGCCTGGCGGTACCGGCGCAATGTGCTGCTGGCCCTCGGCTCGTCGCTCGCCGGAATGGCGGTGATGGCCCTGGTCCCGCTGATCACCAAGGTGATCATCGACGACGTGGTGGGCAACCACACCCGCTCCCTGGCCGTCTGGACCGGGCTGCTGATAGGGGCCGCCGCGCTGGTGTACGTATCCACGTACATCCGCCGCTACTACGGCGGCCGGCTCGCCCTGGACGTCCAGCACGACCTGCGGACCGAGATCTACGGGACGATCACCCGCCTCGACGGCAAGCGGCAGGACGAGCTGTCCACCGGACAGGTCGTCGGGCGCGCCACCAGCGACCTCCAGCTGATCCAGGGGCTGCTGTTCATGCTCCCGATGACCATCGGGAACGTGCTGCTCTTCCTGCTCTCCCTGGTGATCATGGCGTGGCTCTCGCCGCTGCTGACCCTCGTCGCCGTCGCCGTCGCCCCAGCGCTCTGGTTCATCGCCCGCCGCTCCCGCACCCGGCTCTTCCCCGCCACCTGGTACGCCCAGTCGCAGGCCGCGGCCGTCGCCGGGGTCGTCGACGGGGCCGTCTCCGGCGTCCGCGTCGTCAAGGGGTTCGGGCAGGAGGACCAGGAGACCGGCAAACTGCGCGAGGTCGGGCGCAGGCTCTTCGCCGGGCGGCTGCGCACCATCCGGCTGAACTCCCGCTACACCCCCGCCCTCCAGGCCGTCCCCGCGCTCGGCCAGGTCGCCATGCTGGCCCTCGGCGGCTGGCTCGCCACCCGGGGCGAGATCACCCTCGGCACGTTCGTCGCGTTCTCCACCTACCTCGCCCAGCTCGTCGGCCCGGTCCGGATGCTCGCCATGGTCCTCACCGTGGGACAGCAGGCCCGCGCCGGTGTGGAACGCGTGCTGGAGCTCATCGACACCGAGCCCTCGATGCAGGACGGCACCAAGCAGCTCCCCACCGACGCCCCGGCCAGCGTCGAGTTCGAGGACGTCCGCTTCGGCTACGACGATGACCGCCCCGTCCTCGACGGCTTCTCGCTGACCATCGAGCCCGGCGAGACCGTCGCCCTCGTCGGCGCGTCCGGCAGCGGCAAGTCCACCGTCTCGATGCTCCTCCCGCGCTTCTACGACGTGACGCACGGCGCCGTCCTGATCGGCGGCCACGACGTCCGCGAGCTGACCTTCGACTCGCTGCGGGCCGCCATCGGCCTCGTACCGGAGGACAGCTTCCTGTTCTCCGACACCATCCGCGCCAACATCGCCTACGGGCTCCCGGACGCCACCGACGACCAGATCGAGCAGGCCGCCCGCGCCGCCCAGGCCCACCGCTTCATCGCCGAGCTGCCCAAGGGGTACGGCACCGAGGTCGGCGAGCACGGCCTGACCCTCTCCGGCGGCCAGCGCCAGCGCGTCGCGCTCGCCCGCGCCATCCTCACCGACCCCCGCCTCCTCCTCCTGGACGACGCCACCTCAGCGGTCGACGCCCGGGTCGAGCACGAGATCCACCAGGCGCTGCGCGAGGTGATGGCGGGCCGCACGACGCTGCTGATCGCGCACCGCCGCTCCACGCTCAACCTCGCGGACCGCATCGCCGTCCTGGAGAACGGCCGGCTCGCGGACATCGGCACGCACGAGGAGCTGGAGCGCCGCTCCCCGCTCTACCGGCGGCTGCTCACCGACCCGGACGAGCTCGGCGGCACCTCGCCCGGACACCGGCCGGCCGGCCCCGCGGCCGACCCTGCGGACGACCGCGCGCTCCAGGAGGAGCTGGACGCCGAGTTCGACGCCGAGCGCGGCATCACCCCCGAGCTGTGGGTCCGCAAGGAGGGGGCCCGGGAGGCCGACGCGGCCGGCACGCCCGCCACCCCCGAACTCCTCGCCCAGGTCGACGCCCTGCCCCCGGCGACCGACACCCCGGACGTGGATGAGGCCCGCGCCGTGCACGCCGAGGAGTCCTACGGGCTGCGCCGGCTGCTGCGCGGCTTCGGGCTCCCGCTGCTGGTGAGCCTCGCGCTGGTGGCCGTGGACGCCGGAGCGGGACTCCTGCTGCCGGTGCTGATCAGGAACGGCATCGACGAGGGCGTCACCCAGCTGGCGCTCGGCGCGGTCTGGGCGGCCTCCGCCCTCGGCCTCGTCGTCGTACTGGTGCAGTGGGTGGCCCAGATCGGTGAGACCCGGATGACGGGCCGCACCGGCGAGCGGGTGCTCTACTCGCTGCGGCTGAAGATCTTCGCGCAGCTCCAGCGCCTCGGCCTGGACTACTACGAGCGCGAGCTGACCGGTCGGATCATGACCCGGATGACGACGGACGTGGACGCGCTGTCCACGTTCCTGCAGACCGGCCTGGTCACGGCCTTCGTCTCCGTGGTCACCTTCTTCGGGATCATGGTCGCGCTGCTGGTCCTGGACGTCGAACTGGCGCTGGTGGTCTTCGCGACCCTGCCGGTGCTGATCATCGGCACGGTCTTCTTCCGCCGCAGGAGCGTCAAGGCGTACGAGCTGGCCCGTGAGCGCATCAGCGCCGTCAACGCCGATCTCCAGGAGTCCGTGTCCGGGCTCCGGATCGTGCAGGCCTTCCGCCGCGAGGGGGACGGCGCCGAGCGGTTCGCCGGGCGCAGCGACTACTACCGCGAGGCCCGGGTCCGAGGCCAGTGGCTGATCTCGGTCTACTTCCCGTTCGTCCAGCTGCTGTCGTCGGTGGCCGCGGCGGCCGTGCTGATCGTCGGCGCCGGCCGGATCGACAACGGCACGCTCACCACGGGCGCGCTGGTCGCCTACCTGCTCTACATCGATCTGTTCTTCGCGCCCGTGCAGCAGCTCTCCCAGGTCTTCGACGGCTACCAGCAGGCCACCGTCTCGCTCGGCCGGATCCAGGAGCTCCTCCAGGAGCCGACGTCCACCGCCGACCAGGACGAACCGCTGGACGTGCTGTCACTGCGCGGCGAGATCGCGTTCGAGAACGTGTCCTTCGCCTACACCGGTGAGGAGGACGCGCTCACCGGCGTCGACCTGCGGATCCCGGCCGGTCAGACGGTCGCGTTCGTCGGCGAGACGGGGGCGGGAAAGTCCACCCTGGTCAAGCTCGTCGCCCGGTTCTACGACCCGACGGACGGCCGCGTCACGGCGGACGGCACCGATCTGCGCAGCCTCGGTCTCACCGCGTACCGGCACCGGCTCGGCGTCGTCCCGCAGGAGGCGTACCTCTTCGCGGGCACGGTCCGCGACGCCATCGCGTACGGGCGGTCCGAGGCCACCGACGCGCAGGTGGAGGCGGCGTCCAGGGCGGTCGGCGCGCACGACATGATCGCCACGCTGGACGGCGGTTATCTGCACGAGGTCGCCGAGCGCGGCCGCAACCTCTCCGCCGGACAGCGGCAGCTGATCGCGCTCGCCCGCGCTGAACTCGTCGACCCGGACATCCTGCTGCTGGACGAGGCCACCGCTTCCCTGGACCTGGCCAGCGAGGCACTGGTCAACCAGGCGACCGACCGCCTCGCGGGCCGGCGCACCACGCTGGTCGTCGCCCACCGCCTCACCACCGCCGCCCGCGCCGACCGGGTCGTGGTGATGGACCACGGCCGGGTCGTCGAGGACGGCACGCACGACGAACTCCTCGCCCTGGACGGGAAGTACGCCGTGCTGTGGCGCACCTTCATAGGGGAGGACGAGCCTGCCGGGGTGTGAGGCGGCGGACGTGGCGCCCCCGGCCGCCCTGCGGGCGACGACGGCAGGTTGAAGACAGGCCCTAGCCGCGGATGCCGGTGATCTTCCCGGTGCCCAGCGACGACTGCACGGTCAGCTCGGTGTACGTCGGGTGGGCGACCGAGCCCCAGGTGAGCCGGACGTGCGTCCAGGCGTGACCGGCGCCGCTGCCGCCCGCGGTGACGCGGAAGGCGGCCGGCACGTCCTGGGCGCGCAGCACGCCGTCCGCGTGGTTGGCCTTCTCCCAGGCGCGCAGCTCCTGGCGCAGCTCGGGCGTGAGGTAGAAGCCGCGGAGTGCGGTGGCGAGCTCGGCCCCGTCCTCGGCGGCGACGGCGTCGAGGTACGAGCCGTAGAAGTGGGCGACCTCCTGGGCCTCTGCTTCGGCGACGTCGTCGCGGGCCGGCGCCGAGGCGGACGCCCGCTGCGGTGCGACGGCTGCGGCGGCCGGAACGGCGGCGACCGCGGTCAGGAGCGTGGCCGCGAGCAGTGTGCGGCCGATGATGCGGCGGCCGAGGGAGCGCTGGGTGGTGCGGAGTCGGGTCATGAGGGTGCCTTCCTTTCGTATGGCTCTGTCCTGTTGGAGACATCGTGTGGCGATTTGGTTGCCCGGAATGTGGAGCACGCCGGGTGCAACCTCCGGATGGGCTCCCGCGTCGTACGCAGATACGTATTTGTGCCGGATAGTGGCGCATGTGTTCGATGAGGCGATGGGGTGGCTGGTGAACAGAGCGACGATCGGGCGGACCGAGGGGCCGCACGGACGCACGGGGCGCGGGAGCTCCGCTCGGCTGCTGGTGCTGGTCCTGACCGCCGTCCTCGGACTGCTCATCGGCGGGATCGGGGCGACCGGTGCGAACGCGGCGTCGGTCTGCGCCGGACGACCGGCGAAGACCCTGAAGTTCGGCACCGGCGAGCTGCGCGTCTACAAGAACCGCTCCTACGCCTGCGCCCTCGCGGTCGCCGCCAAGCCCGGCGCGCGTCGCAAGATGTCCGTACAGATCCAGCCGCGGGGCGGCCACCCCGTCGTCGACAGCGGGAGGTTCACCCGGCAGGCCGGACCGGTGACGGTCCACGCGCTGAACCGGTGCGTCCGGGTCTCCGGCACCATCTCGGGCCGGACGGGCACCACGGGCTGGATTCTGTGCTGACCGGGACGGAATCTGTGCTGACCGGGTGATCTGTCCGGGCCCGGCGGCAATGAGGTCTGGCGGCACGGGTGTTGCCCCGCTAGGTTCACGTGGTCTGTCGTGAATCAAGGGGAGGGTGTATGCGCAAGGCGCTCAGAGGTTTCCTGTCGCTCGCGATGCTCATCGGCACAGTGAGTGCGACGGGTGCCTCCGCCGGGGCGGCCACCGCCGCCGAACCGGCCGCGCTCCGTTCCGCCGTAGGTGACAGCGGTACGAGCACGGACATCAAGGACCGCATCCTGGCCATCCCGGGAATGAGCCTGATCGAGGAGAAGCCCTATCCGGGCTACCGCTACTTCGTCCTCAACTACACCCAGCCGGTCGACCACCGGCACCCGTCCAAGGGCACGTTCCAGCAGCGGATCACCCTGCTGCACAAGGACACCTCCCGGCCGACGGTGTTCTTCACCAGCGGGTACAACGTCTCCACCAACCCCAGCCGCTCCGAGCCGACCCGCATCGTGGACGGCAACCAGGTCTCGCTGGAGTACCGTTTCTTCACCCCGTCCCGCCCGTCGCCCGCCGACTGGTCCAAGCTCGACATCTGGCAGGCCGCCAGTGACCAGCACCGGGTGTTCACCGCGCTGAAGCGGATCTACTCGAAGAACTGGCTGACCACCGGCGGTTCCAAGGGCGGCATGACGGCCACGTACTTCGAGCGCTACTACCCGAAGGACATGGACGGCGTCGTCGCGTACGTCGCGCCCAACGACGTGGTCAACAAGGAGGACTCGGCGTACGACCGGTTCCTGGCCGGTGTCGGCACCAAGGCGTGCCGCGACAAGCTGAACGGTGTGCAGCGCGAGGCGCTCGTCCGCCGGAAGCCGCTGGAGAAGAAGTACCGGCAGTACGCCGCCGACAACGGGTACACCTTCAACACCGTCGGCACCCTCGACAAGGCCTACGAGGCCGTCGTCATGGACTACATCTGGGCGTTCTGGCAGTACAGCCTGCTCGCCGACTGCGAATCCATCCCGGCCGACGCCAAGAACGCCACCGACCAGGCGATCTGGGACTCCATCGACTCGATCTCCGGCTTCTCCGCCTACGCCGACCAGGGCCTGGAGACGTACACGCCGTACTACTACCAGGCGGGTACCCAGCTCGGTTCGCCCGACATCAAGCAGCCCTGGCTCGGCAAGCTGAGCCGGTACGGCTACCAGCCGCCGCGCACCTTCGTGCCGCGCTCCATCCCGATGAAGGCGCAGCCCTCGGTGATGCGGGACGTCGACAACTGGGTCAGGCACCACGCCGACCACATGCTGTACGTGTACGGGCAGAACGACCCGTGGGGTGCGGAGCGCTTCCGGCTCGGCGCGGGCGCCCGTGACAGCTACGTCTTCACCCAGCCCGGCGGCAACCACGGCTCGAACGTGGCGGGGCTGATCCCGTCCGAGAACGCCACGGCCACCGCCGCCATCCTGCGCTGGGCGGGCGTCGCCCCGACGGCAGTCCAGGCGGACCCGGCGAAGGCGAAGCCGCTCGCGAAGTTCGACGCGGTGCTCGACAAGCGGGACCTGACGACCGAGCACCGGCTCGGTCACCGGCGCCCGTAGCGGGACCTGCGCCGGCGGCCGCCCGTCCCGGGCGGCCGCCGGACTCCTGCCGGGCCTTGTCTAGTAGGACAGCCCGTAGCCCACGGGGTACAGCACCCGCGCCGGGTCGTCCGCGCGCTGGACCGGCACCGGCAGCGCGCCGCGCGGCTCCGCGCGGCCCGCGATCACCCGGGCCGCAGCCCGCAGTTCGACATCGGTCCAGGAGTACGCGGCGAGGCTCGCCGCGTGCCCGGTCCCGGCCAGTTGGGCGATGTCGTACGGATTGCGGATCGCGAGGGTGACCACCGGGACGCCCGTCGCGGCCAGCGCGCTCACCAGGGTGCGCTGCGAACTGGTCGCCGTGACGTTGTACGTCCCCACCACCACCGCGTCCTTGCCCCGCGCGGCCGCCACCGCCGCGTCGATGTCCGCCTTGGCCGGCGCGGTCCCGGTGGACAGGGCGGTCGCCGCGTACCCCAGCTCCTTGAACTCGGCGGCCAGGGTGGTGGTCGGCGGGCCCGTCGTGCCGGACGGGGAGGCCGGATCGGCCCCCACCACCAGCAGCTCGCGGTGGGAGCGGCGCGAAAGCGGCAGCAGCGAACCCTCGTTGGCCAGCAGCGTGGTGGTGCGCTCCGCGATCCGGTCGGCGGCGGCCAGGTGCGAGCGGGTGCCGACCGTACGGTCCACGCCCCGGCCGCTCACGAACGGGTCCTCGAACAGCCCGAGCTTCGTCTTCAGCCGCAGGATGCGCAGGATCGATTCCTCGATCCGGGCCTCACTGACCTCGCCGCTCCTGACGGCCGCCAGCAGGGCGTTCCACGAGACGTCGAGGTCCGGCGGGTTGAGCAGCTGGTCGACGCCCGCCTGCACGGCCAGCACCGGCACGCGCTCGTCGCCGTACTTGGTCCGCACGCCCTCCATGCCGAGCGAGTCGGTGACCACGACGCCGTCGTAGCCCAGCTCCTCGCGCAGGATGCCGGTGAGGATGGGCCGGGACAGGGTCGCCGGGTCCTCGGCCGGGTCGAGCGCGGGCACCACGATGTGCGCGGTCATGATCGAGTCGATGCCGGCGGCGATCGCGGCCCGGAACGGCGGCTCGTCCAGCTCGGCCCACTGCTCGCGGGTGTGGGTGATGACCGGCAGACCGGTGTGGCTGTCGGTGCTGGTGTCGCCGTGGCCGGGGAAGTGCTTGGCCGTGGAGGCGATCCCGGAGCTCTGGTACCCCTTCACCTGGGCGGCGACCATCGCGGCCACCGACTGCGGATCGGAGCCGAAGGAGCGCACCCCGATCACCGGGTTGGCCGGGTTGACGTTGACGTCCGCGTCCGGGGCGTAGTTCTGGCAGATGCCGATCGCGGCCAGCTCGGCGCCCGCGATCCGCCCCGCCTCGCGGGCGTCGGAGCGCGAACGGCCCGCGCCGAGCGCCATCGCGCCCGGCATCAGCGTTGCGGGCTCGCCGACCCGGCAGACGATGCCGTGTTCCTGGTCCGTCGAGACGAGGAGCGGCAGCGGGGTCGGCCCCGCCAGACCGGCTCGCTGGATGCCGTTGGAGAGCTCCGCGATCTGGTGCGGGTCACGGGTGTTGTGCGCCCAGGTGAAGTAGATGATGCCGCCGACGTGGTACTTGGCGATCATCTCCGCCGCGGTGCGCACACCGATCTCGGCGAGGTTGGCGTCGATGTCGGCCTGGTCGGGGTCGGTGGCGGAGTGCCCGTAGACCCGCATGACGAACAGCTGGCCGACCTTCTCCTCCAGGCTCATCCGGGAGATGAGCCGCTTCAGCCGCCGGGTGGTGGCTGCGGAGTTGTGGCTGCCGCCCGCGGACCTCGGGGCGGCGACGGCGCCGGGGGCGAGTGCCGTACCCGTCGCGGCGACGACAGCGGTGGCGGCGGTGGCGGTGAGGAGGGTGCGTCTGGAGGGGCGGTGGTGCACGTGAGCTCCTTCGGCCGTACTCGGTGACGAGGTGATGGTGAAAGAAACTTCCAAGGATCACGGATATCCAGAAAATAACTTCCGGTCAAGGGTCCCGACCGTTCGAGCGCGTCCCGCACGCGCGGTGGAGGGGGGATGAATCCCCCACCCCTGCTCACCTCGTCCCACCTCGCCCCGGGCGGGACGGTCCCGGCTACCGCAGCCCCGCGCCCGCCCCGTGCGCCTGGAGGGCCGCGACCGCCGCCGTGATCGCTGGACGGCGGGCCGCCTCCGTGCGCCACAGCGCGTACAGCCGGCGCACGGGTACCGGCTCGACCCCCACCGCTGCCACTCCGTCCGGCAGCGGCCCGCGCCCCAGCCTGGGCATCATCGCGACCCCCAGACCGGCGGCGAGCAGGGCCAGTTGGGTGTGGTTCTCCTCGGCCTGGTGGCGGATGTCCGGCTCGTAGCCCGCCGTGCGCAGCGTCCGCACCAGCCAGTCGTGGCAGACCGTCCCGGGCGGCTGGCAGATCCACCGCTCCCGCGCCAGCTCCTCGCGCCGCACCCCGCTCCGCCCCGCCAGCCGGTGGCCCGCGGGCACCAGCAGATCGCAGTGGTCCTCCCCGATCACCGCCTGTGCCACGCCCTCCGGGGCGGGCAGCGGCGCGATGTCCCAGTCGTGCGCGACGGCCAGGTCGATCACGCCCTTGGCCACCAGATCCACCGAGAGGTGCGGATCGACCTCGGTCATCCGGACGTCCAGGGCCGGGTGCTCGCGGTCCAGCTCGGCCAGCACCACGGGCAGCAGCCCGCGCGCCGCCGAGGCGAACGCGCCGATCGACAGCCGCCCCGTCGGCAGCCCCCTGCGCTCCTCCAGCGCCGTCTCGGCCCGCTCCACGATCGCCAGCAACTGCTGGGCCGTAGCTGCCAGATGGAGCGCCTCCTCGGTGAGGGCGACCCCGCGCCCGCGACGCTCAAGGAGCGTCGTACGGGTCTCCCGCTCCAGCTTGGTGATCTGCTGCGAGACCGCCGACGGGGTGTAGCCGAGCGCGGCGGCCGCGCCCGCGACCGAGCCGTGCACGGAGATGGCGTGCAGCGCGCGCAGCCGGGAGAGATCGAGCACCGGAGCCTCCGGGAGCCTCGGGAATCATTAGCGTCGCTCAATTCCACCATGAAGAAATCCGCGCTGGTGCTAAATGGTCGGTGCGGGTGATCCTCGGGGGCATGCGTCCCCTTCACATCGCCCTGGCCGCCGTGGTGGCAGCCGTCTGGGGTGTCAACTTCGTCGTCATCGAACTGGGCCTCGCCCACTTCCCGCCCCTGCTCTTCTCCGCCCTGCGCTTCCTGGTCGCGGCAGTGCCCGCGGTCTTCTTCGTCGGCCGCCCGAAGGTCGCGTGGAAGTGGATCGTGGGGGTGGGTCTTGTCCTCGGGATGGCCAAGTTCGGGCTGCTGTTCATCGGCATGGACCGGGGGATGGGCGCCGGACTCTCCTCCCTGGTCCTCCAGGCCCAGGCCGTCTTCACCGCCCTGTTCGCCGCGCTCGCGCTGGGCGAACGGCCGGGACGGGTACGGGTGCTGGGGATGGGCGTGGCCCTCGCCGGCATCGGGGTGGCGGCGGTCGACGAAGGGGCGGGCGGGCCGGTGCTCGCCTTCGTCCTGGTGATCGCGGCGGCGGCCTGCTGGGGCGTGTCCAACGTGCTGACCCGCAAGGCCGCCCCGCCCGACGCCCTCAACTTCATGGTCTGGGTCTCCACCGTCCCGGTGCTGCCGCTGCTCGGGCTCTCGCTCCTCTTCGAGGGCCGGCACCGCGATACGGAGGCCCTGGCCGCGCTCGACTGGAGCGGCGCCGGAATCATCGTCTACGTCGCCTGGGTCACCACGGTGTTCGGCTTCGGGGCCTGGGGCTTCCTGCTGAGCCGCTACCCCGCTTCCTCGGTGGCCCCGTTCACCCTGCTGGTGCCCGTCTTCGGGATGTCCTCGGCCGCCCTGCTGCTCGACGAGTCGGTGAGCCCGTTGCGGTGGTGCGCGGCGGCGCTGCTGGTCGGCGGGGTGGCCCTGACCTCGCTGGCCGGGGCGCGGCGCCCCCGCCCCGCCGCCCCGGAGCTTGCGGAGCCGCAGGTCGCGGGGGCCGCCTGAGCGTCCTGCGAACCCACCCACGACTGTCGCGGTGTCGCGGCACGTCGCGGGTGCGGCCGCTACTGCTTCGGCGCGCCCAGCCGGAGCAGGTGCTCGCGTCCCGCGCTCAGCAGCCCCGGCAGGTCGGCCGCCTCCGGGTGCCAGCGCTTCTCGTACTCCCAGCAGACCCAGCTGTCCGCGTCCAGGGTGTCCAGGCAGGCCCGCAGCGGCAGCACCCCGGCGCCCAGGGCGAGGGGCTCGGTGTCCTCGGCCGACGCGATGTCCTTCACCTGGACGTAGCCCAGGTGCGGGGCCAGCACGGCATGGCTCGCGACCGGTTCCTCACCGGCCAGCCAGGTGTGCATGATGTCCCACAGGGCGCCGATGCTCCCGTGCCCCACCGTCCCGACCACCCGGGCCACAGCGGCTCCGGCGCGGTGCGAGTCGTGGGTCTCCAACAGGATGCGTACGCCCATGTCCGCGGCGTACGGAGCTGCGGCGGCCAGCCTGCGGGCGGCGGCCGCGTCCGCCGCGTCGGGGTCCTGGTCACCACCGCCGGGGAAGACCCGGACGTTGCGCGCCCCCAGGTCCCGGGCCAGCTCCACCAGGCCGGCCAGCTCGTCCAGCACCGGCTGGTCCTCGCCCTCGGACGCGGCCCGCACATAGCCGGCCACGGTCAGGATCTCGATCCCGCCCCGCTTGAACTCCTCGACCACGTCGGCGCGTTCGAGCATCGAGAGCCCCGGGTGCACCGGCTCCTCCGGATGGGCGCGCAGCTCGACGCCCTGGTAGCCGTGCTCGGCGGCCAGCCGGACGACCTCGGATATCGGCAGCCCCGGCACCCCGAGGGTGGAGAAAGCGAGCTTCACGTGCATGTCCTTCCATCGGTACCTGCGTGCCCCCGCACCGTACGGTCCGGTCGGCGGCCGGCACATCACCGGCTCACGGCCTGACTGACGGATGCCCCGGTCACGGCGAAGCAAGTCACCTCCTGCGGAACCGGTCACGGCGAACCACGTCATCCCCTGCGGAACCGGTCACGGCGAACCACGTCATCCGCTGAGGCACCGGTTGACGCAAGGGTCACCCCCGGGGCGCCGCCGTCGACCCGCGGACCATCAGCTCGGCCGGGATCGTCGCGATGCCGCCGGGCGGCGGGGTCTCCTTGCCCGTCGCCAGCCGGCCCGCCCGCGCCCCCGCCTCGAACAGCGGCAGCCGTACGGTCGTCAGGGCCGGGACCACGTCCACCGAGAACGGCAGATCGTCGAAACCGGCCACCGAGATGTCCTCGGGGATGCGCAGCCCCCGGTCGCGGATCGCCGCGGCGGCGCCCAGGGCCACCGTGTCGTTCGCGGCCACGACGGCCGTGATCCCCGGATCGCGGCGCAGGAGTTCGACGGTGGCGTCGTAGCCGGAGCCTCGGTCGTAGGAGCCGTGCACGGTGAGCCGCACCTCGTCCCCGGCGAGCCCCTCGGCCTTGAGCGCCTCGCGGTGGCCCTCCAGGCGGTGGCGGGTCGTGGTCCGCTCCAGCGGTCCCGCCGCGTAGCCGATGGTGCGGTGGCCCAGCGAGATCAGGTGCTCGGTCAGCCGCCGGCCGCCGCCCCGGTTGTCGAAGGCGAGCGCGGCCAGGACCGATTCGCCGTCCGGCAGCGGGGGCCGCCCGCACAGGACCACCCTGGTTCCCGCGTCCGCGAGCTTCGCCAGCTTCGCGGAGACCGCCGCCCGGTGCGCCGGGTCCTCGACCGCGCCGCCGGTCAGCACGACGGCGGCGGCGCGCTGGCGCTGGAGCAGCGTCAGGTAGGTGAGCTCGCGTTCCGGGGTGCCGCCGGTGTTGCAGACGATCGCCAGCTTCTCGCCGCCCGCCCGGCCGGAACCGTCGCCCGGACCGCCGATCTCCGTCTGCGCCGCGCCCGCCATGATCCCGAAGAAGGGGTCCGCGATGTCGTTGACCAGGATGCCGATGAGGTCGGACGTGGCGGCCGCGAGCGAGCTGGCGGGCCCGTTCAGCACGTAGTCCAGATCGTCCACCGCACGCAGCACCCGCTCCCGAGTGGACGCGGCCACCGGGTAGTTGCCGTTCAGCACGCGGGACACCGTGGCCGGGGACACCCGGGCGCGAGCCGCCACGTCCGCCAGGGTGACTGTCATCGCATTCCTCCGAGGAGTGATGAGGGGAGAGGGGCCGATCAGCGTGCCCCCTCTTGTCCGGGCCGCTGTCGGCAGGCTAGCGTCATCCTTGATAGAAAGCGCTTGCTACCGCTGTATGGAGGATCTTTCGTGACACGCAGGACAGTGCGCATCGCCATGAACGGCGTCACGGGTCGCATGGGATACCGGCAGCACCTGGTGCGCTCGGTCCTCGCGATCCGCGAGCAGGGCGGCCTCGACCTCGGCAACGGCGACGTGCTGTGGCCCGAGCCGGTCCTCGTCGGCCGCCGGGCCCATGCGCTGGAGGCGCTCGCCGAGCAGCACGGCCTGACCGAGTGGTCCACCGACCTCGACGCGGTCCTCGCGGACGAGACCATCGACATCTACTTCGACGCCCAGGTCACCTCGGCCCGGGTCGACGCGATCAAGAAGGCCATCGCGGCGGGCAAGCACATCTACACCGAGAAGCCCACCGCCACCGACGTGGCGGGCGCCCTGGAGCTGGCCCGCCTCGCCCGCGCCGCCGGGATCAAGCACGGCGTCGTCCAGGACAAGATCTTCCTGCCGGGCCTGCTGAAGCTGAAGCGCCTCATCGACGGCGGTTTCTTCGGCGAGATCCTCTCCATCCGCGGCGAGTTCGGCTACTGGGTCTTCGAGGGCGACTGGCAGGAGGCGCAGCGCCCCTCCTGGAACTACCGCTCCGAGGACGGCGGCGGCATCGTCGTCGACATGTTCCCGCACTGGGAGTACGTGCTCCACGAGCTGTTCGGCCGTGTCACCACCGTCCAGGCCCATGTCCAGACGCACATTCCCGAGCGCTGGGACGAGCACGGCAAGCCGTACGCCGCGACCGCCGACGACGCCGCGTACGGGATCTTCCAGCTGGAGGGCGGCGCCGTCGCGCAGATCAACTCCTCCTGGACGGTCCGCGTCAACCGCGACGAGCTGGTCGAGTTCCAGGTCGACGGCACCCACGGCTCCGCCGTCGCCGGGCTGCGCAACTGCCGCGTCCAGCACCGATCGGCCACTCCCAAGCCGGTCTGGAACCCGGACCTCCCGGCCACCGAGTCCTTCCGCGACCAGTGGCAGGAAGTCCCCGACAACGCCGTCTTCGACAACGGCTTCAAGGCCCAGTGGGAGCTGTTCCTCCGTCACATCGTGCTGGACGAGCCCTACACCTGGGACCTGATGGCCGGCGCCCGAGGCGTCCAGCTCGCCGAGCTCGGCCTCAGGTCCTCCGCCGACGGCCGCCGCTTCGACGTCCCGGAACTGACCCTGTGATCACCCACTGCCCGCAGTGCGCACCGGAGTTGACCCAGTGACCATTCACCTCCCGCAGGGCCCGTACGAGCCCCGCGCCACCCCGCTCGACCTCGCCCCCGGCGGGGCGCCCCTGACCTCCCGCACGGTCTTCTCCGCCGCCCACGTGGTCGCCGACCCCTACGCGGACGCCGGCCCCGACTCCCCGGCGGCCGTCGACTGGGACGCCACCCTCGCCTTCCGCCGCCACCTCTGGTCGCACGGCCTCGGGGTCGCGGAGGCCATGGACACCGCCCAGCGCGGCATGGGCCTGGACTGGGCGGGCGCCGCCGAACTGATCACCCGCTCGGCCGCCGAGGCCAGGTCCGTCGGCGGCGCGATCGCGTGCGGCGTCGGCACCGACCAGCTCCCGCCGGGCCCCGCCTCGCTGGCCGAGGTCCGGTCCGCGTACGAGGAACAGCTCGCCCTGGTCGAGGGGAGCGGGGCGCAGGCCATCCTGATGGCCTCCCGCGCACTCGCCGCCGCGGCGAACGGCCCGCAGGACTACCTGGAGACGTACGCGCACCTGCTGCGCCAGGCCACCGAACCGGTCGTGCTGCACTGGCTCGGCCCGATGTTCGACCCGGCGCTGGACGGCTACTGGGGCTCCGCCGACCTCGACGAGGCGACGGACACCTTCCTCCAGGTCATCGCGGAACACCCGGACAAGGTCGACGGCATCAAGATCTCCCTCCTCGACGCGGAGCGCGAGATCGACGTGCGCCGCCGCCTGCCCGGCGGGGTGCGCTGCTACACGGGCGACGACTTCAACTACCCCGAGCTGATCGCGGGCGACGACCGGGGCTTCAGCCACGCGCTGCTCGGCATCTTCGACCCGCTCGGCCCGCTCGCCGCCCACGCGGTCCGGGTCCTGGACACCGGTGACGCCAAGGGGTTCCGCGAACTTCTCGACCCGACCGTCGAGTTGTCCCGTCACCTCTTCCAGGCACCGACCCGCTACTACAAGACGGGCGTGGTCTTCCTCGCCTGGCTGGCCGGTCACCAGGACCACTTCACGATGGTGGGCGGCCTGCAGTCGGCCCGCTCGCTGCCGCATCTGGCGAAGGCCTACGAACTGGCCGACCGGCTGGGCCTGTTCCCCGATCCCGAGCTGGCCGAATCCCGGATGCGTGCCCTGCTCAAGGTCAACGGAGGTGTCCGGTGACGGACCTGTCGCGTCTGAGCATCAACCAGGAGACCATCAAGCAGTGGTCGCTGCCGGAGCTGACCGAGGGCTGCGTGAAGGCCGGCATCGACAAGGTCGGTCTGTGGCGGGCCCCGGTCCAGGAGTACGGCGTCGAGCGCACGGCCCGGCTCCTCAACGACGCGGGTCTGTCCGTCACCAGCCTCTGCCGGGGCGGCTTCCTCACCGCCACCGACCCGGCCGAGCGCACCCGCGCCCTGGACGACAACCGCGCGGCGCTCGACGAGGCGGCGGGGCTGTCCACGGACACCTTGGTGCTGGTCTCGGGCGGCCTCCCGGCCGGCAGCAAAGACCTGTACGGCGCCCGCGAACGAATCGCGGACGCGCTGGCCGAACTGGCCCCGTACGCGGCGGAACGCAACGTCCGCCTGGCGATCGAGCCGCTGCACCCGATGTTCGCCTCGGACCGCTGCGTGGTGTCCACCCTGTCCCAGGCCCTGGACCTCGCGGAGCGTTTCCCGGCCGAGCAGGTCGGGGTCGTCGTCGACACGTACCACCTCTGGTGGGACGACCAGGCGCCGGCGCAGATCGCCCGCGCGGGCGCGGGCGGCCGCATCCACTCCTTCCAGCTCGCCGACTGGATCACCCCGCTCCCGGCGGGTGTGCTGGTCGGCCGGGGGCAACTGGGCGACGGCTGCGTGGACTTCCGTTCCTTCCGCACGGCGGTGGAGGCCACCGGCTTCGACGGGCCGATCGAGGTGGAGATCTTCAACGAGGAGCTGTGGGCGCGCGACGGCTCCGAGGTGCTGGCCGAGGTGGCCGCCCGCTATCTGGAGCACGCCTGCTGAACTGCCGAAATCGCCTCGGAGGCAAATAGATCGCCGAGGCGTACAACCCTTCGGCCCTCCGGCGGGTCATATCTGCCGTCGGACGCTTCCGGGGAGGGATCCGGGGGGATTGGGGAGCTCCGGCGAGGGGGAAAACGAGTGGGGTCCGGTCGAGAGACCGGGCCCCGTTTCGTATGGGCCCCTGCCCCTGCGAGTCCTGCCGGGTCAGGCGTCCGGAATCCAGCTCCCGTGAAAGCCGAGCGGCACCCGTCCCGGCAGCTCGATCCGGGCGACCGGCTCGCCGGTGAAGTCCTGGGCGGCGAGGATCAGCAGGTCCGACGCCCCACGGTCCGGATTGTGCACGTACGCGATCGCGTATCCGTCGTCCTCCGCCGCCTTCCGGGCGCACGGGTCGGACGGCACGAACACCGCCTCGCCGGCCGCCGCGTCCCGGGGCAGCCGGTGGACCTGCGCGGTGCCGCGCAACAGGTCGTGCTTGTAGAGCGCGTTGCCGAACGCCCGGTCGGGCGGATCGCCGCCGTCGGCCGTGAGATAGGCCAGCGTCATCTCTCCGGCCGCCGCCGAGTAGCCGTAGCGGTGCCGGCGCGAGACCAGCGCCTCGTTGACGCGCGGGAACTCCTGCGGCCGGTCGTCGATGGTCCGCGTCCGGACCCGGCCGTGGCCGAGGCCGATCGTCCACCGTTCGAGCCGCCCGGTGCCTGTCGCGTACGGCCCGCCCGAGCCGTTACCGGCGACGAGGAAGGGCGCCGGGAGGGTGGTCAGGTCGATGACGAGGTCCGCCCCCTCCTCGTACGCGTTCAGGGTGTGCGAGTAGTAGACCGGTTCGACGTCGAACCACCGGACCGCCCCGCCCGCACGCGGCAGGACCCCGACCCGCGCCGGGTGACTCCGGTTCCAGACGTACGGCACCAGGTCGCCGCGTTCCGCCCCCGCCGGGTCGAAGGTGACCGGCATGTCGAAGACCACCACGTAGTTCTCGGTCAGCGCGAAGTCGTGGATCATCGGCGCGTCCGCCACCGGAATCCGCGTGGTGCGCGAGACCCGCCCGGACGGATCCACGACCAGATGCCGTACGTGGTCCCAGGTGGGGTAGTACGTGATCGCGTGCAGTTCACCGGCGTGCGCGTCGAACTTGGTGTGGGCGGTGAACGCCCCCTCCAGCGTCCCCCGGAAGTCATGGGTGCCCACGGTGTTCAGCTCGCCGTCCAGCACGTACGGCCTCGGCCCGCCCTCCTGGAGCGCGAGAATCCGCCCCCGGTAGGGGATGACATGGGTGTTGCAGGGGAAGTCGTCCGGCGGCACTGGCCCCGGGTACGGCTCCCCGAGCTGCCGCGCGACCTGCGAGGAGCGCACCCACCGGTTGCGGTACCACTCGGCGCGCCCGTCGCGCAGCCGTACCCCGTGCACCATGCCGGCGCCGAGCATCCAGTGATGGGCACGCGGGTCCTCCAGGCCGAGCACGTTGGGCCCGTTGCGCAGGTAGCGCCCGTTCAGCTCGCGCGGGATGCGCCCGGTGACCGGCAGGTCGAACGCGGTCAGCTCCTCGGTGACCGGCTCGAACGCCCCCTCCAGGAACGGGAAGTGCCGCGTACCCGAAGCCCCTTGGGACTCCGCGGCGGCGGCCTCCCGCTGCGGACCGGGGCCGGCGGCGACGAGCCCGCCCGCAGCGGCCAGCGCCGCGGCCCCGCGCAGGACGTCGCGTCGTGTGTGTCGCGTCATGTGCCTGACTCCTGACCGGTGTTGTCGTGGATCCCGGTCATGAGTCTGCGGCGGCGAACGCCCCGGCGGAGGAGGGCTGGACACCGTCCTGGGGTGGCGCCAGGCCCCCGGATTCCTACGTGGGCCAGGGCCAGGGTTCAGTCCGTGAACCGGTCTTCCTTGACCGCCACGATGAAGGAGGCCCAGCCGTCTGCGGAGAAGACGACGGCGGGCCCGGCCGGACCCGCCTTGCTGTCGCGTACGGGGACGGAGGCGTAACCGCCCGCGACTTCAAGGCACTCGCCCTGATTGGCGCCGCTGTAGCTGGACTTGTACCAGCCGGTGAAGCTGTGCTCAGCGTTGTGCATGTTCGTGTTCCTCCGAGATGGCTCTGACCAGAGCCACTGAATCCAGATGCGAGATTGCGTCGCCCAGGGCGAGAGCGTAGTCCGTGCCACAGGCGGCAACCAGGGCCGGATCATCGAGCAGGTTGCCGGTGTAGAGGCCTTCCACGTAGGCGACCGGTGCCGCGTCCTTGAAGTTCAACAGGTAGAGCATGCCTTCCAGTAAGGCGTGTGCGCCGGTCTCGAAGGTCAGTACGTGGAGACGGAGGCGCCCGCTTTCGGCCATGTCCGCGATCTTGCGCAGTTGTTCCGCCATCACCTGCGGCCCGCCGATGCGGCGTCTGAGTACCGCTTCGTCGAGCAGCGTCCACGCGATGGGACCGGTGGGCTCCTGGAGCAGGCGTCCGCGCTCCATGCGATTCGTCACCGCTCTGTCCAGGTCTTCCTGGGTGAAGTTCGTGCGAGCAGACCGGAACACGGCACGGGCGTACTCAGGGGTCTGGAGAAGTCCGGGGACGAGCTGGGCGCCGTACTGCCTGATCTCCGAAGCCTCCTGTTCCAGCTCGGCCGCAGCGGCGAAGTAGTCGGCGTACTTGGACTCCAGGTCCTCCAGCCACCTGACGAAGAAGCCGTCAGTGTTCAGTGCGATGTCGATGCGCCGGGCATCGTCCGGCTTCGGTAACCGCCGCCCCGCCTCATAGTGGCTGATCAACGTGGGGGAACAGACCACCTGTTCACTCAGGGCCTCCTGCGTCAGCCCGGCGGCGATCCGTCGTAACCTCAGTTCCTCCCCGTACTTTTCCCGTGGCGTACGTGGCTTTCGGTTGATCTCCATGCGGCCTCGACTCCCTGACCTGACCTGCGCACTGTCATCCCGCAACCCCTGGCAGCGTAGCCACTCACGACCCCACTCTGTGATGGGTTCGCTACAGAACGCAGTGAACGCGTCATCGGGATCGGAATCGGGAGAAGAAGGCCGACATGGAGCACAACGGGCGCGAGGCCGCCGGGATCAGGCAGCTGCCCTGGACGGGGCAGGACGGCAAGCCGTGTTACGTCATCGGGGACGGCGACGGGTACGTGTCGCGGATGGCGGACGGCATCGAGAACATTCAGCTCGGCATGGCGGGTGATCTGATCGGGCACGCCACCGAACTTCTGGCGGACCGGAAGGTCACCGGGACGGAACTCCACTTCCTCGCCGGCCGGTTGACCGAGTCGCTGCGGACGGTCAAGCGAGTCGCGGAGAGCCGGGGCTCACGGCTGGGCGTGGCGGTGGCCGACCCTGGCATCGACGACTGGTGAGCCGGCGGAGCCGTGGGCGTCCCGGGCATCAAGGAGCGTCGGCAGATGCTCCGCCGCCCAGGCGCAGCAGGCGGCCATGGGGGCGAGCAGAGTGCGGCCGAGCGGGGTCAGTTCGTAGGTGACCGGGGCCGGGGCGGGGGCGCCCGTGTGGACGGTGCGGGTGATCAGCGCGTCCCGCTCCATCGCGCGCAGGGTCTCGGTGAGGACCTTGGGGGTGATGGAGCGCAGCGGGATCTCCAGCTCGGAGAAACGGCGCGGGCCCGGCTCCAGGCATCTGATGATCTGCGCGGTCCATTTGCCGCCGATCCGGAACGGCGAAGCCGTGTGGGAGCACCCGGTGAACATTTCGGGATCAAGTGGTTGGCTCACCCTGGCCAGCGTACGTAACTATCGTTGCGGAAACCATGGGGTGCGGGGCTAGCGTCCGCTGCATCGGCCGGCCGTCCGCCGGCCCTGTGGAGGGGACGCTCATGAGCGGCAGCAGCATCAGCATCGTCATCTTCGGAGCGGGTGGGCGCGCCGGCCGCCGTGCGGTGGCCGAGGCCGTGTCCCGTGGGCATCAGGTCACGGCGGTGGTGCGGAACTCGGCGTCGTACCAGGATCTGGCGGGGGCGGGCGTGAGCGTGGTCTCGGGGGACGTCACCGACGCGGAGAGCGTCGCGGCGGTCGCCGCCGGGCACGATGCGGCGATCAGCGCGGCGGGCCGGATGGACATGGACTCGTCGGAGTTCTACGTGGGCGCTGCGCACGCCCTGCTGGACGGCCTTGACCGGGCCGGGGTCGGCCGCCTGGTGCTGGTAGGGATCGGCAGCACGCTGGAGACGGCGCCGGGTGTGATGGTCCATGACGCGCCCGGATTTCCCGAGGCGGCCCGGAAGTTCTCCCTCGGGCACGCCGCCGAACTCGACGTGCTCCGCGCCGCCGGTACCGGGATCGACTGGCTGGTGATCGCCCCGCCGCCCGTGGTCCTGGACAACGAAGCGGCCCGGACCGGCCGGTACCGGATGGGCGGCGAGCAGGTGATGGCCGACGGTGCCCCGTCCTTCTCCTACGCGGACCTCGCGGTCGCCCTGATCGACGAGATCGAGACCCCGAAGCACCACCGCTCCCTCACGGCAGTGGCGGGCTGACCGCCGGGTTGGGGCGCCGCTCCCGTTCCGGCGTGGTCGAGTTGGCAATCAACAGCGCGCGCTTATGGACGAGTGCCGTCTGTATGTTCGAGCAACGTTCGGGCTTCGACGGTGCGGCGGTGGTCAGGGCCGAACGAGGCCAGGCAGGCATCGTGAGCGGCTGTGGCCTGACGGCGGGCGTCGGGAGCGCGACACAGTCCCAACAGGGCAGTGGCGAAAACCAGTTCAACGGCGCCCACATCCGGGTGGCGCTGGTGCTCGGGCAGTGAGCGGTACAGCTTGTCGGCACGGCGTGCCTCGGTGAGGGCCTCTTCGTAGCGGGACTGACCGTTGAGGCTGCGAGCCAGGCCGAGTCGCAGGACGAGAGCACCCCGGTCTCGTTCGGGATAGGCGGCCAGGGACTCGCGGGCGAGTGCCTCGGCCTCCTGGTGACGTCCCTGTGCGTTGAGGGCGAAGGCCAGCCCATTGCGGGCGGCCGCTGCCAGTTGTGACCATTCCGGCCCGGTACCGCGGCCGGCGGTCTCGATGACGGCCCTGCATTCCGCCTCGCACTCGGCGTGCTGTCCGAGCGAGATTCTTTGCTGGGCGCGGTCCGAGCGCAGCTTCAGGGTCAGCCAGTGATCGGCTCCGAATGTCCGGCTGAAGGCCGCCAGCGCTTCGTCGTAGGTGGCGAGTGACTCGGCGTGGCGGCCCTGGGCGCCCGTCGCGAGCGCGGCGATGTTCAGCGCCACCGCCGCGTACTCGTCGTTGTGCGGCCGCGACCGGGCCACTGCGCGGGACGCGGCCTCCGCCTCGGCGTAGCGCCGCGCTTCGTAGAGGGCTTTGGCCTCGTCGACAGGCGTCCCCGTTATTCGTTCGGTGTCGCTTCGGCCGCGCGGCCGGAAGAATCTCATGGCCGGGAGCATACGGATGCCGCGTAGACTGCTCGGCATCCGCATGCTCCCGGCCTGCGGATCGGCTATCGCCGGGCCGATGTTCGCCGTCATGGTCACGTGATGGACCTGGAGCGGCAGCACCGCGGCGGTGTCCCTCGTCGACCCACCGGACCCGGTCGGCCCCTGGTTTGGCCCGAGCCACGTCGACGGAGGCACGGGCGGGATCGACCCCGACGACCTCGGTCCCCCGCTCGGCCGGCAGCAACGCGAACGTCCCTGTCCCACAACCGATGTCCAGCACGCCGCGCGCCCGAAATCCTCGGCGATCCTGAGGTAGGCGTCGAGGTCACTGCGGTCCGGGGCGAGTAGGTCGTAGAGGGCTGCGAGCCGGGAGTCTTCGTAGCACGCGTCAGCCATTCGGCAGAAGCCGCGCGGGGCGCCGCCGCTCCGGGGGCCGTGCGGCCGAGGTCAGTTGTAGTGGTATCGGGCTTGCACGATGACGAGTTCGGACTCGGTGGCTCTGTACACCAGCCGGTGCTCGTCATCGATGCGCCGTGACCAGTAGCCGCTGAGATCGCCGCGCAGCGGCTCAGGCTTTCCGATGCCGACGAAGGGTTCGCGCAGGGTGTCGTTGATCAGCTTGTTGATACGCCGCGTCATTGTCCGGGCGCTCTCCGACCAGAAGGTGTAGTCGTCCCAGCCGCGCGAGGTGAACGCGAGTTTCACGCCCCGTCCTCGCGGTCGGCGTCCGGGAGGTCGACCAGTTCGCGGTACTCCGTCGTGCCTGCCTCGGCCTCGGCGATGGAATCCAGGAGGCGGCGCGCATTGGCGGGCGAACGCGTCAGATAGATCGTTTCCTGCCAGGAGGCGAAGTCCTCCTCGGACATCAGGACCGCGTTTCCCTTGCGGGA
Organism: Streptomyces sp. NPDC048462; assembly: GCF_043200175.1. Lineage (NCBI taxonomy): Bacteria > Bacillati > Actinomycetota > Actinomycetes > Kitasatosporales > Streptomycetaceae > Streptomyces > Streptomyces sp. NPDC048462. The sequence continues at coordinate 20,803 of NZ_JBICXG010000030.1, read as the reverse complement.
GGTGATGTGCACGGGGGCGTGGTCCTCGTTGACCTTCTCGATCAGAGGGAAGAGATGCTTCCGAGCCTCGCTGGCCGTTATCGACATGGCTGCCCTCTTCTCCGCGACTATTCTGGTACCAGTCATGGTACGAGTTGGAGGTCCGGGTCTCTTCGTCACGCCTTCTGCGCTGTCCGTGGCACCCGATACCGTCACGGGCATGTCCACCATGTCCTCCACGCCCCACATGGCCGTCCTCGAAGGGGTCCTTGAGCGGATCACCTACGCCAACGAGGAGAACGGGTACACGGTCGCCCGCGTCGACACCGGGCGCGGCGCCAACGATCTGCTCACCGTGGTCGGCTCGCTGCTCGGTGCGCAGCCGGGCGAGTCGCTGCGGATGGAGGGGCGTTGGGGCTCGCACTCGCAATATGGCAAGCAGTTCACCGTCGAGAACTACACGACGATCCTCCCGGCCACGATCCAGGGCATCCGCCGCTACCTCGGCTCCGGTCTGATCAAGGGCATCGGCCCCGTCATGGCCGACCGGATCACCACCCACTTCGGCGTCGACACCCTCGACATCATCGAGCAGCAGCCGAAGCGGCTCGTGGAGGTGCCGGGGCTCGGGCCGAAGCGGACGAAGATGATCGCCGCGGCCTGGGAGGAGCAGAAGGCGATCAAGGAGGTCATGGTCTTCCTCCAAGGCGTCGGGGTCTCGACGTCGATCGCCGTCCGTATCTACAAGAAGTACGACGACGCCTCCATCTCCGTCGTGAAGAACGAGCCCTACCGGCTGGCCGCCGACGTCTGGGGCATCGGCTTCCTCACCGCCGACAAGATCGCCCAGGCGGTCGGCATCCCGCACGACAGCCCGGAGCGGGTCAAGGCCGGGCTCCAGTACGCGCTGTCGCAGTCCACCGACCAGGGCCACTGCTACCTGCCCGAGGAGCGGCTGATCGCGGACGCGGTGAAGCTGCTCCAGGTGGACACCGGGCTGGTGATCGAGTGTCTCGCCGAACTGGCCGAGGACCCGGAGGGCGTCGTACGGGAGAAGGTGCCCTCGCCCGAGGGCGGTGAGCCGGTCACCGCCGTGTACCTGGTGCCCTTCCACCGGGCCGAGATCGCGCTCGCCGCCCAGGTGCGGCGGCTGCTGCGGACGCCGGAGGAGCGGATGCCGGCCTTCGGGGGCGTGGACTGGGACAAGGCCCTGAAGTGGCTCGCGGGCCGTACCGGTGCGACCCTGGCGCCCGAGCAGGAGGCCGCCGTGCGGCTCGCGCTCAGCCGGAAGGTCGCCGTGCTGACGGGCGGGCCCGGCTGCGGGAAGTCGTTCACCGTGCGGTCCATCGTGGAGCTGGCGCGCGCCAAGAAGGCCAAGGTGGTGCTGGCCGCGCCCACCGGGCGGGCGGCCAAGCGGCTCTCGGAGCTGACGGGGGCCGAGGCCTCCACCGTGCACCGGCTGCTCGAACTGAAGCCGGGCGGCGACGCCGCGTACGACCGGGACCGCCCGCTGGACGCCGATCTGGTGGTCGTGGACGAGGCGTCGATGCTCGATCTGCTGCTCGCCAACAAGCTCGTGAAGGCGGTGGCACCCGGTGCCCACCTGCTGCTCGTCGGGGACGTCGACCAGCTGCCGTCGGTCGGCGCGGGGGAGGTGCTGCGCGATCTGCTGGCCGACGGCGGACCCGTCCCGGCGGTCCGGCTGACCACCATCTTCCGCCAGGCTCAGAAGTCCGGCGTCGTCACCAACGCCCACCGGATCAACTCCGGTGTCCCGCCGATCACCCAGGGGCTGAGCGACTTCTTCCTCTTCGTGGAGGACGAGACGGAGGACGCAGGGGTGCTCGCCGTCGATGTCGCGGCCCGCCGCATCCCCGCCAAGTTCGGCCTGAACCCCCGCCGTGACGTGCAGGTACTCGCTCCGATGCACCGGGGCCCGGCCGGTGCCGGTCATCTCAACGGGCTGCTCCAGCAGGCCATCACCCCCGCCCGTCCCGACCTGCCCGAGAAGCGGTTCGGCGGCCGGGTCTTCCGCGTCGGGGACAAGGTCACCCAGATCCGTAACAACTACGACAAGGGTGAGAACGGCGTCTTCAACGGCACCGTCGGCGTGGTCACCGCCCTCGACCTGGACGAGCAGAAGCTGACGGTCCTCACGGACGAGGACGAGGAGATCGGCTACGACTTCGACGAGCTGGACGAGCTGTCCCACGCCTACGCCATGACGATCCACCGCTCCCAGGGCAGTGAGTACCCGGCCGTCGTCATTCCGGTGACCCGGAGCGCTTGGATGATGCTCCAGCGGAACCTGCTCTACACGGCTGTGACGAGGGCGAAGAAGCTTGTCGTGCTGGTCGGCTCGCGGCAGGCGATCGGGCAGGCGGTCCGCACGGTTTCCGCAGGCAGACGTTGCACGGCGCTGGATTACCGGCTGCGGGGAGGTGTGGAAGGAGGATCTGCCGAAAAAATGATCGATCAAATCGGTGGGAAACATCACGGAGGTCTTCCGGAACCGCAGTCAAGGGGGCAGGATGAATAAGTTCGCGGCACTCAGTGCCGCGAGTAGGTCCAATGGACGACCCCGAGTGCACTCTCCTGAGCCAAATGGGGGAGGGTGGAGACAGTCAGGGAACCTCGAAGAAGAGGCACTACGTCGGTGAGGGATGACGTGAGCGACAACTCTGTAGTACTGCGGTACGGCGATGACGAGTACACCTACCCGGTGATCGACAGCACCGTCGGCGACAAGGGCTTCGACATCGGGAAGCTCCGGGCGAACACCGGCCTGGTGACGCTGGACAGCGGATACGGCAACACCGCTGCGTATAAATCCGCCATCACCTACCTCGATGGCGAGCAGGGCATCCTGCGGTACCGCGGCTACCCGATCGAGCAGCTCGCCGAGCAATCGACGTTCCTCGAGGTCGCGTACACGCTCATCAACGGTGAGCTTCCGAAGGTCGACGAGCTTTCGACCTTCAAGAACGAGATCACGCAGCACACGCTGCTGCACGAGGACGTCAAGCGGTTCTTTGACGGCTTCCCGCGTGACGCCCACCCGATGGCCATGCTGTCCTCGGTCGTCAGCGCGCTGTCCACGTTCTACCAGGACAGCCACAACCCGTTCGACGAGGAGCAGCGTCACCTCTCGACGATCCGGCTGCTGGCCAAGCTGCCGACCATCGCGGCGTACGCGTACAAGAAGTCGATCGGTCACCCGTTCGTCTACCCGCGCAACGACCTCGGTTACGTCGAGAACTTCCTGCGCATGACCTTCTCGGTCCCCGCCCAGGAGTACGTGCCGGACCCGGTCGTCGTCTCGGCGCTGGAGAAGCTGCTCATCCTGCACGCGGACCACGAGCAGAACTGTTCGACCTCCACCGTGCGTCTGGTCGGCTCCTCGCAGGCGAACATGTTCGCCTCGATCTCCGCCGGTATCTCGGCGCTGTGGGGCCCCCTGCACGGTGGCGCCAACCAGTCGGTGCTGGAGATGCTCGAGGGCATCCAGGCCAACGGTGGCGACGTCGACTCCTTCATCAGCAAGGTGAAGAACAAGGAGGACGGCGTCCGCCTGATGGGCTTCGGCCACCGGGTGTACAAGTCCTTCGACCCGCGCGCCAAGATCATCAAGGCTGCGGCCCACGATGTGCTGTCCTCGCTCGGCAAGTCCGACGAGCTGCTCGACATCGCGCTCAAGCTGGAGGAGCACGCGCTCTCCGACGAGTACTTCGTCTCGCGCAACCTCTACCCCAACGTGGACTTCTACACCGGTCTGATCTACCGGGCCATGGGCTTCCCGAGCGAGATGTTCACCGTGCTCTTCGCGATCGGCCGGCTTCCGGGCTGGATCGCCCAGTGGCACGAGATGATCAAGGAGCCGGGTTCCCGCATCGGCCGCCCGCGCCAGATCTACACCGGCGAGGTCCTGCGCGACTTCGTCCCGGTCGAGGGTCGCTGAACCCCGTACCACCCCGCCTGACCCCTGCCCCACCCCCGGCCCTCCCGGCCGGTTGCCTTCGCCCCGACTGCCGCGCTTTCGCACAGAGCGCGGTGTCCGGGGCGATTTGCTTGCCCGGACGCGTTCCGCACGTGGCGTGCCATGTTCCGTGCGGGGCGTGCCGTGTTCCGTGCGGGGCGTGCCCGGACATGCGAGAAGCGCCCCGCCATCGATCCCCCCACGGGCCGACAACGAGGCGCTTCCCATATCCCGGAGCGGATTCCCCCCACGGGATCCGGCCGGGCGTTCAGTGGGAGCCGAAGCTCCTGGGTTCCTCGGGTACTGCGTGTACTGCCTGTCCTGCGCCTGTCTCCTCGTACAACCTGCCTGCCGGCGGTCTGCCGGGGTACGTACCGACGGGAGGGCCGCTCAAAGCTCCCCGGTGCACGTGCCCCGGCCAACGCTTGCCCGGAGCGTCCCCCAAGACCCTCCGTCGGACGTCCCCCAAGACATCCTTTGGCATCGCACTCTTAGACTCGCGAACCCACCGAATGGTTACCCCTGAACCGGTGTGATCTAGATCTCTTTGTGTGCGTTACGTGAAGGACCTCAAGCGCAGGCTGTTCGTTACGACGAAGACCGATGAGAACGCCATCGCCGCTCCCGCAATCATAGGGTTGAGCAGGCCAAATGCCGCAAGGGGTAGAGCAGCAACGTTGTAACCGAATGCCCAGAAAAGGTTGCCCTTGATCGTGCCCAAGGTACGCCTGGACAGCCGGATGGCATCGGCGGCCACCTTGAGATCTCCACGAACCAGCGTCAGATCGCTCGCCTCGATCGCCGCGTCGGTGCCGGTGCCCATGGCCAGACCGAGATCGGCGGTGGCCAGTGCGGCGGCGTCGTTGACCCCGTCCCCGACCATCGCGACCGCACGCCCTTCGGCCTGCAAACCCGCGATGACGTGCGCCTTTTCCTCGGGGAGCACCTCGGCCCTGACCTCGTCGATGCCGACCGCGCGGGCCACGGACTCCGCCACCGCCCGGTTGTCACCGGTCAGCAGGATCGGCGTCAGGCCCAGTGCGCGGAGGTCCGCGACGGCCGCCGCGCTGGAGTCCTTGACCGCGTCGGCGACTTCGAGGACGCCCCGCGCCTCGCCGTCCCAGGCGACCGCGATCGCCGTACGTCCCTGGGCGGCAGATTCGGACAGGGCCGCGGTGAGCACATCCGGAATGCCGATTCCGGCTTCGGTCAGCAACCGGGGGCGGCCGACGAGCACCTTGTAACCGTCGACGACGCCTTGGACGCCGAGGCCGGGGACGTTGGTGAAGTCCTCGGGGGTGGGGAGGGGGGTGGTGGTGCGTTCGGTGGCTCCGGTGGCGACGGCCTGGGCGATGGGGTGTTCGGAGGCGTGTTCCAGGGCGCCGGCGAGGCGCAGGACGTCGGGTTCGGTGGTGCCGGGGATGGTGTGGACGGCTTGGAGGGTCATCTTGCCGGTGGTGACGGTGCCGGTCTTGTCGAGGACGATCGTGTCGATGCGGCGGGTGGTCTCCAGGACTTCGGGGCCCTTGATCAGGATGCCGAGCTGCGCGCCGCGTCCGGTCCCGACCATGAGGGCGGTGGGGGTGGCGAGGCCGAGGGCGCAGGGGCAGGCGATGATCAGTACGGCGACGGCGGCGGTGAACGCGGCCGTCACGTCGTCCGTGGCCAGCAGCCAGGCGACCAGGGTGGCCAGGGCGAGCAGGATCACCACGGGGACGAACACCGCCGAGATCCGGTCCGCGAGCCGCTGCACCTCGGCCTTGCCGTTCTGCGCGTCCTCGACCAGCTTCGCCATCCGGGCCAGCTGGGTGTCGGAGCCGATCCGGGTCGCCTCGACGACGAGCCGGCCGGAGACGTTCACGGTGGCGCCGGTGACGGCATCCCCGGCCGCCACGTCGACGGGGACGGACTCGCCGGTGAGCATGGAGGCGTCCACCGCCGAGTTGCCCTCGACGACGGTGCCGTCGGTGGCGATCTTCTCGCCGGGCCGGACCACGAAGCGGTCCCCGACGGCGAGCCGGCCGACCGCGACGCGTACCTCGGCGCCGTCGCGCAGCACCGCGACGTCCTTGGCGCCCAGATGCATCAGGGCGCGCAGCGCGGAACCTGCCTTCCGCTTGGACTTCGCCTCCAGGTAGCGGCCCAGCAGGATGAACGTGACGACCCCGGCGGCCACCTCCAGATAGATCGTGGAGGAGCCCGCCGTACGCGAGACCGTGAGGTCGAAGCCGTGCCGCATGCCGGGCATTCCGGCGTCACCGAGGAACAGGGCCCAGAGCGACCAGCCGAAGGCGGCGAGGGTGCCGACCGAGACGAGGGTGTCCATGGTGGCCGCGCCGTGCCGGAGATTGGTCCAGGTCGCCCGGTGGAAGGGCAGCCCGCCCCAGACGACGACGGGGGCGGCCAGGGTGAGCGAGAGCCACTGCCAGTTGTCGAACTGGAGTGCCGGGACCATCGCCAGCAGAACGACGGGGGCGGCGAGGACGGCCGACACGATGAGCCGCTGACGCAGCGAGGCGAGGGCGGTGTCCGTCTCCGTGTCGGTGGAGCCGTCGGGGCCGTCGGGGCCGGTGGAGTCGTCGGGGGCGGCTGCGGGCGGCGTGGGTGCCTCACCGGCTTCAGCGGCCGAGGCCGTGGGTGCGGCCTCGGCCGGCGTGGGGCGGCGGACCGGTTCTGCGGTGTAGCCCGTCTTCTGGACGGTCGCGATCAGATCCGCGACACCGGTCTCGGGGCCGAAGAGGACCCGGGCCTTCTCGGTGGCGTAGTTGACGGTGGCGGTGACCCCGTCCATCCGGTTCAGCTTCTTCTCGACGCGGGCCGCGCAGGAGGCGCAGGTCATCCCGCCGATCGTGAACTCGGCCTCCGAGCTCTCCGCTGCCGGGGCTTCGGTCTCTGTCGCGCTGTGCATGTCCGAACTCCTGAAACGCCGACCGGGCCGTACCCCACCAGTATCTGCTGGTCGGTCCGGCCCGGCGGCGAAGGGGTGATGCGGGTGGGAGGGGGGTGGTGTGGATCCTGAGGGTTCCGGTGCGTTCAGGCCTGGCCGGCGAGCTCGTATCCGGCCTCGTCGACGGCGGCGCGGACGGCCTCCTCTTCCAGCGCCGCCTGAGAGGTCACCGTCACCTGGCCGGTGGACGCGACCGCCTTCACCGAGGTGACGCCCTCGATGCCGGAGATCTCCTCGGAAACGGCGCCCTCGCAGTGTCCGCAGGTCATGCCGGTCACCTGGTAGACCGTGGTCACGCCGCCCTGCTTCGCCTCGGCACTCGCACCGTCGTGGCAGGAGCCGCTGGGCGAGCAGCAGGAGCCGGTCGCCTGGTCGTTCGCCTGGGGGAGCTGGGTCTCGGCGGTCATCGTTTTCTCCTCTTCGACGGGCACATGTGGGTGCGGAGGCGGGCGCCCGGGAGGGGTCCGGGAAGGCCGGTGCGCCTCCACACTCACCACACTATACCCCTAGGGGGTATGAATGCGAGCGGCGCGAGCGGCTAGCGGCCATTCGAGGAAGTGGAGGGAGTGGAGGGGGTGGCGAGGGGCTCGGTCTCGCAGAGCATCGGTTCGAGATAGCGGAAGAGGGCCGTCTTGAGCTCCTTGGTGTACGCCTCCCGCTCCGCGCCCTCGTGCGCCATGATCACATCCAGTCCCGCCTTGAACAGGGCGAAGATCATCGCGGCGACGCGGGTGAGGTCGGCGGCGGGGGTGCTCGGGAGGTAGCCGGCGAGGATCGTCTCGACCCGGGTGAGCATCGCCGTGTGGATGGCGTCGTGGTCCTGCGTGATCGTGCCGGGGATCTCGGAGCCGTGCATCAGGACCGTGAAGGCCGGGTTCTGGCAGTTGAACTCGATGAGCGGATCGAGGGTGGCGTCGAGCAGCTGGTCCAGCGGGAGTTCGAAGTGGTTCGGGAGGAACGCGGCTCCGTACGTCTCCTGCCAGCGGTTCAGGAGCTGGTCGCCCAGCTCGACCGCGATGGCTTCCTTGTTGGGGAAGAACTGGTAGAGCGTGCCCGGCGAGACTCCGGCCTCGCGGGCGATGGCGTTGGTGCTCGCCGCGGTGTAGCCGCTCGCGCAGAAGACGCTGGAGGCGGCCTTGAGGAGCTGGGCGATGCGGGCCTCGCCGCGGGCCTGGCGGCGGCGTGGGCGGGCGGCGGCGGGTCCGGACTCCGACACGGTGTATCCCCAGCTTTCGTGTGCGGTTGACAAACGCGAGTGGTCGCTCGCATTCTTGTGAAACGCGAGCGATGACTCGTGTTTGCCAGTGTATGTGGCAACGACTGATCCATGCTGCCCTGCGCAGCCGCTTCGCGCTGCCGCCCGGGTGCCTGGATCCGGGGGAAAAGAGGACACCGCACCATGCCTCAAGTCAACGGCTCGGAGCGCATCGGGGGCTGGACCCGTTTCGTCACCGCGCGGCCGAGGCTCGCGCTGCTGGCGGCCCTCGTGATCACGGCGCTCGCGGTCTTCGCCGGCAGCGGGGTCGGGGACCGGATGGGCAGTGGTGGCTGGGAGCCCCCGAGCGCCGAATCGACCTATACGACCAAGGCGCTGGAGCGCGCGTTCCCGGCGTCCCAGCCGAATCTGCTGCTGCTCGTCGACAGTGGCGGCGTGTCCGTGGACGATCCCGCGGTGGCCGCCGAGGCGGCGCGCCTCACCGAGCGGCTGGCCGGCGAGAAGGACGTCACGGGCGTCGGCTCGTACTGGCAGAGCAAGGCGCCCGCCCTGCGTGCCGAGGACGGGCGGGAGGCGCTGATCGCGGCCCGGATCGAGGGCGACGAGAAGGCGGTGGGCGAGGTCCTGGACCGGCTGGCCCCGAGCTACCGAGGTGCGCACGGGCCGGTGGACGTCTCGGTCGGGGGGCCGGTCGCCGTGCGCCACGAGATGCAGACGATCATCCAGGACGACCTGCTGCGGGCCGAGATGATCGCCCTGCCGGTCACGCTCGTGCTGCTCGTCATGGTCTTCGGCAGCGCGATCGCCGCCCTGCTGCCGCTGGGGGTCGGCATCGTCGCCATCCTGGGCACCAATGCCGTGCTGCGCGGCATCACCGAATTCACCGATGTCTCGGTCTTCGCCCAGAACCTCACCACCGCGCTCGGCCTCGGGCTCGCCATCGACTACGCCCTGTTCATCGTGCGCCGGTTCCGCGAGGAGCTGGCGGCCGGTGCGCAGACGCGCGAGGCGGTGGGGACGACCTTGCGCACGGCGGGGCGGACCGTTCTGTTCTCCGCGCTCACCGTCGCGGTCTCGCTCGCGGCGATGCTGGTCTTCCCGCAGTACTTCCTCCGCTCGTTCGCCTACGCGGGCATCGCCGTGGTGGTGCTGGCGGCCACGGCCGCGCTGGTCCTCCTGCCGGCCGCGCTGATGCTGCTCGGCCCCCGGGTCAACTCCCTGGACCTGCGGAAAGTGCTGAGCCGGGGGCGTGCGGTGCCGTCGGCCGCGACCGGGTCCGGCAAGGGGTGGGGGCGGTTCGCCGCGCTGGTGCTGCGCAGGGCGCCGCTCTTCGCGGTCGTCACGAGCGTGGGGCTCGTGCTGCTCGGACTCCCTTTCCTCGGGGTGAGGTTCGGCACGGCGGACGATCGCCAGTTGCCGGCCTCCGCCGAGTCGCGCGTGGTCCAGGAGCACATCAGGGATGGGTTCCCCGGCAGCCCTGGCGGCGGCCTCGAAGTCCTCGCGGAAGGCGCCGCGACACCGGCCCAGTACGCCGAGTACCGCAGCCGGATCGCGGCACTCCCGGGCGCCCTGCGGGTCGACGGCCCGGTCGTCGAGGGCAGCTCGGCCTACTTCAGCGTGCTGCCGAAGGAGGAGTCCGTGGGGGAGGAGTCGCAGGCCCTGGTGAAGGGCCTCCGGGCCGAGCCCGCTCCCTTCGACACCTCGGTGACCGGCACCGCGGCCGCACTGGTCGATTCGAAGGCCGCCATCGCGGACCGGCTGCCCTGGGCGGTGGGCATCATCGTCGTGGTGACCCTGCTGCTGGTCTTCCTGCTCACCGGAAGCGTGCTGATTCCCCTCCAGGCCGTCGTGCTCAACGCACTGAGCCTCACGGCGATGTTCGGAGCCGTCGTCTGGGTGTTCCAGGACGGGCATCTGTCCGGGCTGCTCGCCTTCACCAGCACCGGGGACATAGAGACGACACTGCCGGTGCTGATGTTCTGCGTCGCCTTCGGCCTCTCCATGGACTACGGGGTGTTCCTGCTCTCCAGGATCAAGGAGGAGTACGACAGGACCGGCGACCACGAGCACTCGGTCGCGTTCGGGCTGCGGCACACCGGTGGTCTGATCACCGCGGCGGCTGTGATCCTCGCGGTGGTGATGGTCGCGATCGGCACGTCGCGGGTGACCAACACCAAGATGCTCGGCCTGGGCATCGCACTGGCCGTGCTGGTGGACGCCATGGTCGTGCGCAGCCTGCTGGTCCCGTCCGTGATGAAGCTGATGGGCAGGGTCTCCTGGTGGGCCCCGGCACCGCTGCGCGCCTTCCACCGCCGATTCGGCCTGAGCGAAGGGGAGTCCGTGCGGCCGGTGGCCCAGGAGATATCGCGGCCCGCCACCGAGCGCGACAGAGTCACCAGCGGGACGTAGCCGCTGACGGGGAGGGGGTGGACGGGGTGGTGACTCCGTCGCGCTCGGCCGGGCCTGGCAGCCCCGGTTCCCCCGCTCAGTCCCGGCGGCCCCGGTTGCCGGGGCGGGTGGTGACCCAGGCACGGATGGTGTCCGCGTACCAGTACGGCTTGCCGCCTTCCACGTGATCCGGTGGCGGAAGGAGACCGTGTTTCCGGTAGGAGCGGACGGTGTCCGGCTGCACCCGGATGTGAGCGGCAATGTCCTTGTAGGACCAGAGCCTTCTGTCCGTCATTGGTGACACCTCTCTTTACCGCAGCGGCAGCCCGGAGGCCGTCGGGGGTGCTGCGGCCGCACCGACGCCGACGATCACTCGGTCTGTGTCCGGTGAACGAGGACGTCGAGGGACGGGGAGGGGCTGTCGAGTGCCTGTGACGTAAAACGCGCGTAATGGAGATATGTGTGACGAGGAAGTGATCTCTGTGACGGAAGGAGTGCACTGGGGCAAAGGGGATTACGAGCCTGTGGGGCTGTCCGCCCCCGGCCTCTGCACCTCAGATGTGCCTCAACTGTGGTGATACCGGGACCGACTCCGGGCACGCTTGTCCCATGACTGGTTTTGGTAAGCAGAACATGGCCGTCCTCGTACTGCGCGAGGCGGATGACATCACCACCCTGCTCCGGCGGGCCCTGGACACCGCACCCGCCGAGGAACGCCCGGGTCTGGAACGGGCCATGGCGCTCACCGCCGAGGCCGGTGCCGTTCCGGACGCGGAGCTGCGCGGCCGTTGGGCCCTGCGCAGGATGGCATCGGCCGGGTACGAGGGGCCGCCCCGTGCGGTCGCCGCGGTCAAGGCGCTGCGTACGGCCGAGCGGAGCCTGAGCCTGCTCCAGGCGGTGAACCTGTCGAAGGACGCGGAGGCCGTCACGATGGACGCGAAGGAGGACGCCCAGGAGGACGCGTGACGCGTAAGGGTGTGGAAGCCGGGCGGGCTGCGGAGCCGGATGCCCGGTAAACCGGAGGCACGGGTGGGCCGCCCCGCGCGAGACTGCCGCGGTGACCGCTGACTCCCCGCCCTCGCCCCCTCTGTCCACCACACCTTCATCCTCGTCCTGCCCAGCCTCCTCTCTCTCCGCTCTCTCCTCCCCGTCCTCCCTCTCCTGCTCGCCGCTGGGCCCGGCGCAGGCGCGCGCCCTGAGCCATGTGGCCGCCCTCTCCGCCGGGCGGCCGCTGGACCGCTCCGTACCGCTCACGCTGAACTTCCACCCCGACCGGACGGCGGGCGGACGGGCGATCCTGGCGGGGCTCGCGCAGGACGGCGTCTACCGATCGCAGTTCGTCACCGGCACCAGCAACGGCGGGCTGACGGCGCATCCGGGCGGTGACCGGTGGCGCTGGGAGAGCCGGATCTTCGGCGGCGCCTACGACAGTGAGCCGGCCGAACAGCGTCCGGTGTACGGGGCGTTGAACTTCCGGCGGCTGGCGACCGGGGCGGCGCCCCGGTTCGGTTCGGCGCACTTCAGGCTGACGGCGCAGACGCTGGAGCGGGCCACCTTCTGCTACCCGGACAGCGCCGCCGAGCCCTCGGACTTCGGCGTCGCCGGCCGGATGGGCCTCATCGAACTCGCGGAGTCCGACAGCCAGGACGCGCTCGACGACTACATCGAGGCGCAGGTGCACGGCCCGGTCCTGCTCGACCGCCATCTCGAGGCGCTGGTCCTGGACCCGAGTTCCGGGGGACCGCCGTGGAGGAGGCAGCCCGACGGCTGCCCTGCCGCGCGGAATGGCACGACGGCTTCCGACTGACCGTGGCGGAGCTGCGCCGCCACGCGGACTACCGGGGCCAGGAGTTCGTCGACCTCGGCGCGGAGATCTCCCGGGGCGGGCTGCTCGATCCCCGGATCATCGGAGAGGCTGCCAGCACCGGCGGTTACGAGGCACAGTCGCTGAAGAGGGTCTGGCACTGCCTGGCCCGCTTCGGCGCCCCGGACCGCACCTGATCACCCTGACGGTCTGAAGGGTCTGAAGGGTCTGAAGGGTCTGAAGGGTCTGAAGGGCGCGGGGGAGGCTATCGGCTATCGGCCGTCGGCCGTCGCGTCACGCGCGCCAGAGTGCCGACCAGGTCTGCGGGCCGACGAGGCCGTCCGGTACGAGGGGCGGGTGATCGGCCTGGAAGCGCTGGACGGCAGTGAGGGTCCGCGTGTCGAACGTGCCGTTCACCGCCTCCCACGGCAGGTAGCGCCGGTTGGCGAGCATGCACTGAACCTGGGAGACACGATCGCCCTGTTCGCCGAAGACGGTCGGCGCGGCGCCGTCGTAGAAGGCGCAGACGGGGCTGGAGCCGGCCGGCGGGGCGTTGCTCTCGTCGGCCGAGGCGCCGGGGGCGGCGGCGAGCGCGGTGGCCAGGGCGAGCGCGGCGAGGGCCGAGGCCCCGGCCGTCCGGAGGAACGGCGGCGTTTCGCGGATCACGGTGAGTTGCTCCTGAAGGGGTGCGGGGGCGGTTGCGGGACGCGGTGGTGACCGCGCCCCGGCTCTCTCACCGAGGACAACACCGCGTACCGCCGTCACGTCACGTTCCGGGCCGCTCGGCGTGTCGGGCGGCCTGCTCCGGGCTGCCGCAGGAGCGCAGGAACTCCCGGGTGCGGCGGGCGATCGGGAACGGCGCGTCGGGCGGGCACGGGTACATGTCCTGCTCGACGATCGCGAACAGGTCGACGTCCAGCCGCCGCGCGGCGTCCAGCACGGGCGCCAGGGCGGGCACCCCGCCCGGCGGTTCGCACATCACCCCGCGCGCCACGGCGGGACCGAACGGCACCTCGTTCGCCACCACTTCGGCCAGGATCTCCGGGTCGACCTGCTTGAGGTGGAGGTAGCCGATCCGTTCACCGTAGGTCTCGATCAGTTTGACGCTGTCGCCGCCGCAGTAGGCGTAGTGCCCGGTGTCGAGGCAGAGCGAGACCAGCGCGGGATCGGTGGCGTCGAGGAACCGGCTGACGTTCTCCTCGCTGTCGATGTGGGTGTCGGCGTGCGGGTGGACGACGATGCGCAGACCGAAGCGGTCCCGCACCTCGCGCCCCAGCCGCTCCGTCTGGGTGGTGAGGTCGCTCCACTGCTCCGCAGTCAGGGTGCGGTCCTCCAGCACCTCGCCCGTCTTGTCGTCGCGCCAGAACGACGGGATGACCACGAGATGGTCGGCGCCCATCGCCCGGGTGAGTTCCGCGATGTCGGCGACATGCGCCCAGGTCCGTTCCCAGACGCCCGGACCGTGGTGCAATCCGGTGAAAACGGTGCCCGCCGAAACGCTGAGCCCGCGGCTGCGGGTCTCGTCGGTGAGACGGGCCGGATCGGTCGGGAGGTAGCCGTACGGGCCGAGCTCGATCCACTCGTAACCGGCGGTGGAGACCTCGTCGAGGAAGCGGTGCCAGGGCACCTGCTGCGGATCGTCGGGGAACCACACCCCCCAGGAGTCGGGCGCGGAGCCGATACGGATGCGGGCCGGAGGGGATGCGGATGTGGTCATGCGCTCCAGCCTCACCGTCCGGGGAGATGAGTGTCAAGCATTAGTCCGTATGTCCGGACCAATCATTGACAGCATTCGAGGGAGGAGTTAGACCGGGGACGACAGTTGCGTCCGCCAGCTGCCGCACCGGCCGTCGAAGGGACACAGATGCCTGAGCCGTACGACGTGATCACCATGGGCCGGATCGGAGTGGATCTCTACCCGCTGCAGACGGGCCAGCCGCTGGCCAGGGTGGACGCGTTCGGGAAGTTCCTCGGCGGCTCGCCCACCAACGTCGCCGTCGCGGCGGCCCGCCTGGGCAGGCGCAGTGCGGTGGTGACCCGGACGGGGCGGGACGCCTTCGGGGAGTACCTCCACCAGCAGCTCAGGGAGTTCGGGGTGGACGACCGGTGGGTGACGCCGGTCGACGCGTACCCGACGCCGGTCACCTTCTGCGAGATCTTCCCGCCCGACGACTTCCCGCTCTACTTCTACCGCATGCCCAAGGCCCCGGACCTGGAGATCCACCCGTCGGAACTGGATCTGGCGGCGGTGCGGTCCGCCCGGGTCTTCTGGATGACCGGCACCGGACTCTGCGCCGAACCCAGCTGTTCCGCGACGCTCGCCGCGCTGCGGGCCAGGAACCGTTCGGGTATCACGGTCTTCGACCTCGACTGGCGCCCCATGTTCTGGGACACCCCGCCGGACCCCGCGTCAGACACATCGCCGGACCCCGCACCCGGCGGCCCACCCCACACCTCACCCCACCCCGCCGCCTCCGCCCGTTACCGCGAGGCCCTCGCCCACGCCACCGTCGCCGTGGGCAACCTCGACGAGTGCGAGATCGCGACCGGCGAGCGCGAACCGCACGCCGCCGCGCGCGCCCTGCTCGCCGCCGGGGTCGAACTGGCCGTCGTGAAGCAGGGCCCCGGCGGCGTCCTCGCGGTCCACCGCGACGGCACCTTGGCCGACGTCCCGCCGCTTCCGGTGGAGGTGGTCAACGGCCTGGGCGCCGGTGACGCGTTCGGCGGCGCGCTCTGCCATGGCCTGCTCGCCGGCTGGGACATCGCCCGCATCATGCGGTACGCCAACGCCGCGGGCGCCATCGTCGCCTCCAGGCTCGCCTGCTCCTCCGCGATGCCGTTCCCGCAGGAGGTCGAGGAAGCGCTCGCCGCAGGCTCCGTGACCGCGACGCAAGCAGCCACGGAAGCCGCGACGCAAGCAGCCACGAAGGCCGCGACGGACCCGGGCCTCACCCCCGCCCCCACCCCCGCCCCCACCGAATCCGGAGCGGCGTCATGACGGCTCCGGCTGCTTCCGTCTCCGACCTCGTCCACCTGCGCATGCACCACCCGGAAGCCGTCGCGGAGGCCGCCGCGCGGCGGCGCAGGCGGCCGCTCGTCGGCAGCGGCGGGCGGCTGATGATCATCGCGGCCGATCACCCGGCCCGCGGCTCGCTCGCCGTCGGAGAGCGGGAACTCGCCATGGCCAACCGGTTCGAACTGCTGGACCGGCTCTGTCTGGCGCTCTCCAGACCCGGCGTCGACGGAGTCCTCGCCACCGCCGACATCCTCGACGACCTGCTGCTCCTGGGCGCCCTGGAGGACAAGGTCGTCATCGGCTCGATGAACCGGGGCGGTCTGGCCGGTGCCGCCTTCGAGCTGGACGACCGGTTCACCGGCCACCGCCCCGAGGACCTCGCCCGGCTCGGCTTCGACGCGGGCAAGCTCCTGCTGCGGATCGACTACGACGACCCCGGCTCCCTCGACACGATGCACAGCACCGCCCGCGCGATCGACGCCATGGCCGCGTACCGGCTGCCGGTCTTCGTCGAACCGTTCCTCTGCCGCCGCACCGGCGGCAAGGTCCGCAACGACCTGAGCGCGGCGGCGGTGAGCACCTCCATCGCCATCGCCTCGGGGCTGGCCGGCACCTCCGCGTACACCTGGCTCAAGGTTCCCGTCACCGAGAGGCCCGAGGACATGGCGCAGGTCATGGAGAGCTCCACGCTGCCCGCCGTGCTGCTGGGCGGCGAGGTGGGCGAGGACCAGGACGGCGCGTACGAGAGGTGGCGCACCGCGCTGGCGCTGCCGACCGTCCGGGGGCTGGTGGTGGGGCGGTCGCTGCTCTACCCGTCCGACGGCGACGTGGGCGGCGCGGTCGACACGGCTGTATCGCTGCTCGAACAGGGCGCGGCGGGTAGGGAAGGAACATGACGATGCACACAGAACCGAGGCGCCACCTGCCCGCGGGGAGCGCGGCGCGCGGTCCCTACGCCCTCGACATCGGTCCCGAGCAGGCCGGCTGGGACCGGTCGAGCCTGCGCGTGGTGGAGCTGGAACCGGGAGGTGTTCACACACTTGTCACCGGGGAGAGCGAGTGGATCGTGCTGCCGTTGACGGGTGCCTGTACGGTGCACGTCTCAGATGAGATCTTTGAACTGCTGGGCCGGAGAAGCGTGTTCAGCGGGGTATCCGACTTCGCGTACGTACCGCGTGACGCCCATGCACAGATCGCCTCCGGCGCAGGCGGCCGCTTCGCCCTGGCAGGAGCGAAGTGCGAGCGACGACTCCCCGCTCGCTACGGCCCCGCGCCGGAGGTACCCGTCGAGCTGCGCGGCTCCGGCGACTGCTCCCGCCAGGTCAACAACTTCGCCGCCGCCGACACCTTCGACTGCGACCGGCTGATCGCCGTCGAGGTCCTCACCCCCGGCGGCAACTGGTCCTCCTACCCGCCGCACAAGCACGACGAGGACCACCCCGGTGAGGAGTCCGTCCTGGAGGAGATCTACTACTTCGAGGTGGCGGACGACGGCCTGGGCTACCACCGGGTGTCCCCGTCCCGCCCCGGCGGTACGGACGTACTGGCCGAGGTCCGCAGCGGCGACGCGGTCCTGATCCCGGACGGCTGGCACGGCCCGTCCATCGCGGCGCCCGGCCGCACCCTGTACTACCTGAACGTGATGGCGGGTCCGGGCGCGGAGCGGCAGTGGCTGATCCGCGACCACCCCGACCACGGCTGGATCCGCGACACCTGGCCGTCCCTGCCCATGGATCCCAGGCTCCCGTTCTACGGACCGGAGGACCACGCGTGAGCAGCACCACCACCCGCCGCCTCACCACCGCCCAGGCACTGGTGGACTTCCTCGCCGTTCAGTACACCGAACGCGACGGCGGCCACCACCGGCTGATCGGCGCCACCTGGGGCATCTTCGGACACGGCAACGTCGCGGGCGTCGGCCAGGCGCTCCTAGAGGCCGGGCCCGCCATGCCCTACCTCCAGGGCCGCAACGAGCAGGCCATGGTGCACGCGGCCGTCGGATACGCCCGCCGGTCCGGCCGGCTCTCCGCGCACGCCGTCACCACCTCCATCGGTCCGGGCGCCACCAATCTCGTCACCGGCGCCGCGCTCGCCACCATCAACCACCTCCCGGTCCTGCTGCTGCCCGGTGACACCTTCGCGACCCGCCCCGCCGAGCCGGTGCTCCAGCAGCTGGAGGTCCCGGGGCAGGGCGACATCTCGGTCAACGACTGCCTGCGCCCCGTCTCGCGCTACTTCGACCGGATCAACCGCCCCGAGGCGCTGATCCCGGCCGCGCTGCGGGCCGTGCGGGTCCTCACCGACCCGGCGGAGACCGGCGCCGTCACGCTCGCGCTGCCGCAGGACGTCCAGGCCGAGGCGTACGACTGGCCGGAGGAGTTCTTCGCGGAACGCGTCTGGCACGTACGCAGACCCGCCCCGGACCCGCAGGAGCTCGACCGGGCGGTACGCGCGGTGCGGGCCGCCCGCCGGCCGCTCGTCGTGGCGGGCGGCGGGGTGCACCACAGCGCCGCCGAGGAGGCCCTGGCCGCGTTCGCCGAGGCGACCGGCATCCCCGTCGCCACCACCCAGGCGGGCAAGGGCGCCCTGCGTCACGACCACCCCGCCGACGTCGGCGGCATCGGTCACACCGGCACCGGCACCGCCGACGACCTGGCGCGCACCGCCGACCTGGTCATCGGGGTCGGCACCCGCTACTCCGACTTCACCACCGCGTCCGCCACCCTCTTCGCCGAGCCGGCCGTCCGCTTCCTCAACCTGAACATCACCGGATTCGACGCCCACAAGCTCGGCGCGCTCCCGCTCGTGGCCGACGCCCGCACCGCACTCGAAGCCCTCACCGCGGCCCTGGCCGCTGGCGACGGCCACCGGACCGACGCCGCGTACGAGAGCGGGTACACCGAGGCCAAGGCCGCCTGGGAGAAGCGCGTCGACGCCGCCTACGCCACCCCCGACCCGGCCGCCCGCCCCACCCAGGCCCAGGTGCTCGGCCTCCTCGACGAACTCGTCACCGACGACGACATCCTGATCAACGCGGCTGGTTCGCTCCCCGGCGACCTGCACAAACTCTGGCGGACCCGGTCACCGCACCAGTACCACGTCGAGTACGGCTACTCCTGCATGGGCTACGAGATCCCCGCCGCGATCGGCGTCCAGCTGGCCGCCCCCGGCAGCCCGGTCTGGGCGCTCGTCGGCGACGGCACGTACCTGATGAACCCCACCGAGATCGTCACCGCGGTCCAGCAGGAGCTGCCCGTCAAACTCGTCGTCCTGCAGAACCACGGGTACGCGTCGATCGGCGGGCTCTCCGAGTCCGTCGGCGGCGAACGCTTCGGCACGGCCTACCGCCGGCGGGCCCCTGACGGCGGCTTCACCGGCCCGCCGCTCCCCGTCGATCTCGCGGCGAACGCGGCCTCGCTCGGGATGCGGGTGCTGCGCGCCGGAACCGTCGGTGAGCTGCGGGAAGCCCTCGCGGTGGCGCGTGCCGAGGACCGTCCCACTTGTGTCTACGTCGAGACCGAAACGGCAGACACAGTGTCGGGGCCCCCTCCGGCACAGGCGTGGTGGGATGTTCCCGTGGCCGGGACGGCCACTCGCCCGTCGGCGGCAAGAGCCCGGGAAGAGTACGAACGTCACGTCACCGACCGACGCAGCCACCTCTGAAGGAGTCACAGCATGAAGACCGTCAACCACTGGATCGGTGGCAAGACCGTCGAGGGCGCGTCGGGCAACTACGGCCCGGTCACCGACCCGGCCACCGGAGCCGTCACCACCCAGGTCGCGCTCGCCTCCACGGACGAGGTCGACGCCGCGGTGGCCGCCGCGAAGGACGCGTACGCGACGTGGGGCACGGCGTCGCTGTCCGCCCGCACCGCGATCCTGTTCCGCTACCGCGCGCTGCTGGACTCCCACCGCGACGAGATCGCCGCGCTGATCACCGCCGAGCACGGCAAGGTGCACTCGGACGCGCTGGGCGAGGTGGCCCGCGGCCTGGAGATCGTCGAGCTGGCCTGCGGCATCACCACGCAGCTCAAGGGCGAGCTGTCGACCCAGGTGTCCACCCGGGTCGACGTCTCCTCGATCCGCCAGTCGATCGGGGTCGTCGCCGGCATCACGCCGTTCAACTTCCCGGCCATGGTGCCGATGTGGATGTTCCCGATCGCCATCGCCTGCGGCAACACCTTCGTCCTCAAGCCGAGCGAGAAGGACCCCTCGGCCGCCAACCTCCTCGCCGAGCTGGCCTCCGAGGCCGGTCTGCCGGACGGTGTGCTGAACGTCCTGCACGGTGACAAGGTCGCCGTCGACGGACTGCTGAACCACCCGGACGTCTCCGTCGTCTCGTTCGTCGGCTCGACCCCGATCGCCCGCTACATCCACGCCACCGCCACGGCCAACGGCAAGCGGGTCCAGGCGCTCGGCGGCGCGAAGAACCACATGCTGGTGCTGCCCGACGCGGACCTCGACGCCGCCGCCGACGCCGCCGTGTCCGCCGCGTACGGCTCCGCCGGAGAGCGCTGCATGGCGATCTCCGCGGTCGTCGCCGTCGGCGCGGTCGCGGACGACCTCGTCGCCCGGATCAAGGACCGCGCCGAGAAGATCAAGATCGGCCCCGGCAACGACCCGGCGTCCGAGATGGGCCCGCTGATCACCGCCGCCCACCGCGACAAGGTCGCCTCCTACGTCACCGGCGCGGCCGCCCAGGGCGCCGACGTCGTCCTCGACGGCACCGGGCACACGGTCGAGGGCTTCGAGGACGGCCACTGGATCGGCCTCTCCCTCCTCGACAACGTCTCCACGGACGCGGACGCCTACAAGGACGAGATCTTCGGCCCGGTCCTGTGCGTGCTGCGCGTCGACTCGTACGAGGAGGGCGTCGCGCTGATGAACGCCTCGCCGTTCGGCAACGGCACCGCGATCTTCACCCGTGACGGCGGCGCCGCGCGCCGCTTCCAGCTGGAGATCGAGGCCGGCATGGTCGGCATCAACGTCCCGATCCCGGTGCCGGTGGGCTACCACTCCTTCGGCGGCTGGAAGGACTCGCTCTTCGGCGACCACCACATCTACGGCAACGACGGCGTGCACTTCTACACCCGCGGCAAGGTCACCACCACCCGCTGGCCGGACCCGGCCGACGCCCCGGCCGGCGTGGACCTGGGCTTCCCCAGCAACCACTGACCGGACGCGGGGGGGGGGGGGGGGGGGGGGGGGGGGGGGGGGGGCGGGGGGGGGGGGGGGGGGGGGGGGGGGGGGGGGGGGGGGGGGGGGGGGGGGGTGGGGGGGGGGGGCGGGCGCGCGGGGGGGGGGGCGCCGGGGGGGCCGGGGGGGGGGGGGGTGGCGGGGGGGGGGGCGGGGGGGGGGGGGGGCGCGGCGCGGGGGGCGGGGGCGGGGGGGGGGGGGGGGCCCGCGCCCGGCGTGGGGCGGCGGACCGGTTCTGCGGTGTAGCCCGTCTTCTGGACGGTCGCGATCAGATCCGCGAC
>NZ_JBICXG010000029.1:2310-96497 GCF_043200175.1 Streptomyces sp. NPDC048462 | reverse complement strand
CCCGCGGAGCGGGTACCACAGCGCTGCGCGCTGTGGAGTGGAGCAACCCGCTCCGCGGGTTGCTGACCACTGCGCTTCGCTTCGTGGTCTCTCAGGTTCTTCCGCTTCGCTGCAGAACCTGAGTGGTGCCGGCCGCTTCGCACCCACCACCTCCCCGCTTCGCGGGGAGGTGGTGGGTGGCCAGCTTGCTTGCGCAGCAAGCAAGCTGGTGGGTAGTCATATTGGGCAGGTCCGCTGCGCTCCCCTGTCGGGGCTTTTCGGCTTCGCCTTCAAGCCCTCGGGCCCGCTGCGCGGGCTGGCTGATTAGGGGGTTCCGCTAGCCTTCCGAACAGCTACCGGAAGGGGGTTTGTCATCTCCTGCCTGGACCGCCTCATGGTGACGCCTCAGCCTGATGAAGCTTTGGGCCGTCAGAACCGGCCAGATGAGCGCACAAGCCAACGGGAACCACAGCTTGAACCCTGCGGTCCCGTACTCGCCCTGCCACAACACTAGGGTGCACCAGGTCAGCATGAGGACAGTCACTCCGAGCTGTACCCACCGCATCGTCCGTAGGGTCTCCGCCTGGCCCTCAGGTAGCGGATATAAACGATCTGTCATGTCCAGCCGTGTACCCCGTCATGCCCGGCGGTAAGGGGGCTCAGGTGCTTCTGGTGGTCTGCTGTTTGGCACGCAGCTGGCGCCAGGTCCGGAGGAGCATGCAGGGGAAGAAGATCGTGCCGAACCCCGTCCATACCAGCGTCCAGGTGCTGGGGTGACGTTCCGTCAGGGTCATCACGAAGACGCCTAGTTCGAGGACGCTGAACACGACGAAAACCCAGCACGACAGCCTGAGTTGTCTGGCCGTCTGCTCCGCAAAGATGCGCTGTCTTGCCCATCTAATCCACATGTTGTTCTACTGCCCGCACTGCTCCTCGGCATGCAGTACCCCTAGCTGCACATCTCTTTTGGAAGTCTCTGCTTCATTTTTGATTTGAGATATACTCTGGAATCAGAGCGCGGCACCACGGCGCACTTTAAGAGCCTACAAAGATCCATCGTGCGGCCATGCCGATGCCTGAGAGGCGGAGCGCCAAGCCGACTGCGTCAGTCCAGCCGTAGTCAGGGCGGCTGATCTACGTGCAGGTTCCTCTTTCCCGGCGCTCCCATCGACCGGATGACACACAGGAGAAGGCAGACGGATATGCCGACCACCAACCGTGTTGATCAGCGCGAGGCAGCCCAGCGAGAAGCCATTGACGCGGTCCTGCGTGCCCTCGAATTGCCTGCAAGATCACTTGTGCCCGAGCGAGGGCTCCGGACACAAGTGATCATGGCGACCGGGTCAGGGAAGACCCGGGTGGCGGTCCGCAGCGCGGAGGAGCTCCACGCGGGCCGTGTGCTGGTGCTCGTGCCCTCGCTGGACCTGCTCGCCCAGACCGAGGCCGCGTGGCGTGAGGGGGGCCGCCGGGGGCCGATGCTCGGGGTGTCCTCGCTGCGGGGTGAGGAGGTGTCCTTCCCCAACACCACGGACGTGGACGAGCTGGTGGAGTGGACGCAGGGTCTGGACAAAGTGACCGTCTACGCCACGTACGCCAGCCTCGGTCTGGGCACGCTGGAGCGCGCTCACGCCGCCGGCCTTTGGGCTTGGGACCTGATCGTCGTGGACGAAGCCCACCGCGTTTCGGGCCGGATCGGGAAGCCGTGGGCGGTCATCCACGACAACCAGAAGATCCCGTCCCTGCGCCGCCTGTACATGACTGCCACGCCCCGGCTGTGGCAGCTCGGGGACGAGGACGAGGCAGGCGCACCGGGCGAGCTGGTCGCGAGCATGGACGACAACCCGGACGGGCCCTTCGGCAGCCGCTGCTTCACGCTGACGCTCTCGGATGCCATCGACCGGGGAATCTGTGCCCCGTACCAGGTCGTATGCGTCGACGTCACCGACACGGCCCTCCAGGCCGCGCAGCTCCTGGGCGCGGAGGGCCGCTCGGCAGAGGTCCGCGGGGCGCGGCTCGCCGCTCTGCAGACCGCTCTGGTGAAGGCGTCCTCGGAGGAGGGCTTCCGCCGCACGCTGGTCTTCCACCACATGGTGAAGGAGGCCGAGGCGTTCGCGGCCGCCCTCCCCGACGTCGCCGCGCAGCTGCACGCGTCCGACCCCGAGCTGTACCCGGCCACGATCTGGGCGGACTGGCTGTGCGGGGACCACAAGCCGCTCCACCGGCGCCGACTGCTGGGCGAGTTCGCCGACGGGATCGCCACGGACGGCACCGTGGTGGAGAAGTGCTTCCTGTGCTCGGTGAAGGTCCTGAGCGAGGGCGTCGACACCAAGCACTGCGACTCCGTGTACTGGGCTGACGTACGCGGCTCCATGCCGGATCTGGTCCAGGCCGTGGGGCGGGCGCTGCGAATGCAGCCGGGCGAGGGCAAGGTGGCGTCGCTCGTTGTGCCGGTGCTGCTCGGGCCCGGAGAGACGGCCGACAACATGCTCACCTCCCGGGCGTTCGGCGGACTCGCCAAGCTGTTGGAGGCGCTGCGGGCGCACGATGCGCGGATCGTGGAAACCCTCGCGGAGCAACAGGCCCCGAGCCGCTACAAGCCCGCCAGCAAGGGCGAAAGTGGGACGAACACGGGCGGGAGCGGCGAAGGCTCCGGAGGCGTCAGCGCCCCTGCCAGGGCACTGCTGAAGTTCTCCACGCCCCGCGACCCGGCCGCTCTGGCCGCGTTCATCAACCTTCGGGTCCTCCACCCCGAGCATGAGCACTGGCGGCGCGGGGTGGAGGCCGCCGTCATCTACGCCCGCGAACATGGTGACCTCCGCGTGCCGTTCACGTTTCGCGTGCCCGCCATCCGCGGCCAGGAAGCACAAGTCACCGGGTGGCCGGCCTCGCTCGCCAGGTTCCCGCTGGGGCAGTGGACCGCCGATGCCCGCCGCTTCTACGCCCGCGGGGACATGGACGAGGACCGCATCGTCCAGCTGGAGAAATTGGGCATGGTCTGGAGCCACTTCGACGTCGCCTGGGAGGAGGGCCTGTCCGCCGCGCGCGGTTGGGCCGACGAGAACGGGCACCTCCTGGCGCCGCTGGACGCTACGTTCCAGGGCGCGGCGGTGGGTATCTGGTTGAAGAACGCGCGGGCCGCTGCCCGGAAGGCGGCCGAGATCGAGCAGCGGCGTGGGGAGGGGCTGCCGGTGGAGTCATCGGCCGGGGCACTGTCGGACACACGGCGTGAGCAGTTGGAGGAGATCGACGCGTCCTGGTGCCCGTCGTGGCCGGTGACCTGGCAGCGTTCCTTCCGTCTGGTCCGGATACACCTGGACGCCGGTGAGGCACTGCCCACCGAGGCGGGCGACATCTTGCGCCAGGGCGAGGACCTCGGGCGGTGGGTGACGTCGGTGCGGCTCGGCTGGGATCAGCTGAGTGACGTGCAGCAGTGGATGTGCGAGCAGGTGCTCGGGATCGAGCCCGCGAGCGAGGAGGAGAAGCCTAAGCCGCGCCGTACGCAAGCCGATAAATGGACCACGAACCTGGCCGCAGCCCGGCAATTCTACGAGCGCGAGGGCCACCTGACGGTCCCCCGCAAGCATGTGGAGACCGTGCTCGCCGAAGGTGATAGGGAGCTCCAGTATCGGCTGGGAGCATGGGTCAACAACCAACGCTCGCGAGCCGCCGCATTGCCCCCGGAGCGGGCGGAGCAGCTCTCCAGGATCGGAATGCGGTGGAGGTAAGCGCGGCATCAGCCTCAAGCAGATGTCGATTCTGCTGTCGCGCAGGTGGACCCCGTATACGTCCGGGCGCGCGTCGGCTGGCTCTCGCAGCCGGACCGCTGCGGGGTTAGGGCTGTTGGTCGCCCAGACCGGTGTACTGGTCGACCAGCCCTACCTCGTGGCTACGGAACGCTGCCTGTTTGGCTGCCGAAAGCTCACGAACTGATGCACACGCCTGCGGGACGAGGCGTCTGCTTCCGAGGACGCGGTCCCGCCACTGAGCCCATGCTCGTCGGGCTGAGCTGCCTGGGCAGCTCAGCCACGCCGGTACGGCTGATCACTCTTGCTCCGCCCGTCAGGTAGATACAGCCTGCGGTGAATGCTTTCGCTTAACTGCTCCTACCCTTTCGATTACGCATCAGGAAGTATACAAGGATGCAGGTGCACACAATGCCCATAACGCCCCCGAATAGAGGGAATACGCGGCCGCTTCCCTCTCTGGTAAAACCAAGGATCAATCCGAATACCGACACACAACCGCATAGCGCAAGAAATGCCAAAAACCTCTTGTCAATCATGGTTTCCTCCAGTTCAGAATGCGTCGCCGGTGGCAGAGGAGCTTCTACCCCTCTGTCACCGGCGACGACAACACTTTGGTTACGTCATCCGTAGGTGATGAGTGAGGCGTTGGAGGCAGCGAGAACTCCGCCAGCGGCGCACCCTAGTGCACCGGCCGCGACCCCGCCGACAGGACTGGCTGTAGCTGCCGAGGCGTACGCTACGGCTCCAGTTTCGACTGCTGCGCCGATCCCTCCAATGCAGCCTTCGGCAAATGCCAATAGGTCGCTGCCATAATCCTTGGCGAGACCAACCGCACCATCAACGACATCGCCAAAGCCGAACAGCCCAGTGGGGTCGATGCGGTTGACGGGGTCGCCCTCGGCGTAGAGGTAGGGGTTTTGTTCCTGGCCGGAGGGGTCGGGGGTGGTGAAGCGGCCGATGTTGGGGTCGTAATAGCGGGCCGCGAAGTGGTAGAGGCCGGTGGGGTCCTGGTAGCCGCCGGCGAACCGGTAGGGCTGGGAAACGGACCGCCGGAGGATCCGACGGCCCGTCACGAAAGATCGAGGTTAGGGACTTGGCTCAGTGCTGGCGCCGCCGAAACCTGACCGCCGCGATCCCGGCACCGACAGCAAGGAGGACGGGAAGGGGCGTTACCCACGCGCGGACTACGGTGGCTCCGGTCAGCGTCATGATCACACCCCCGAGCACATAAATTGCCAGGAAGGCAAAAATCAGATTGGCCACCGGGTGGCCCCTAGTCCGGTCTTCGAAGCGTTCCAGTCTCCCCACAGCGTTTCTCCTGTCTGCAGCGGTCGGTCTGCTCAGTAACCGAGCTTGTTGATCATGAGGGCATCTCGATGGTTCAGGAGAGCCAGGTTTCGACACCTTGGCTTGTCAGTTCGCCAGCGGCGAAGCACCCTGCGGTGGAGAGGAACCCTGATTCCGGTCCCGTCGCCGCTTCGCAAATGCCGCCGACTACGACACCTGCGGTCAGGCTCGCCGAGCCTCGGGCCGCCCCCAGGACATCCCCAGAGACGAGATCGCTACCGACGTCGTAAAGGGACTTCGCGTCGCCCAGCGCCCCGATCGCCCCGTCCAGATCGGACAGCGAAAACAACCCAGTGGGGTCGATGCGGTTGACGGGGTCGCCCTCGGCGTAGAGGTAGGGGTTTTGTTCCTGGCCGGAGGGGTCGGGGGTGGTGAAGCGGCCGATGTTGGGGTCGTAGTAGCGGGCCGCGAAGTGGTAGAGGCCGGTGGGGTCCTGGTAGCCGCCGGCGAACCGGTAGGACTGGGGCACCGTTTCGCTGGTGGTGCTACGAGGGACGCCGCGGGGGCTGTAGCCGTAGCTGTTGACCTTCGTGCCGTTCTCGTCGGCCATGGCGACCACGCTGCCGAGTGCGTCGGTCAGGTAGTAGTAGTTCTTCCCCCCACGAGTCATGGAGTTCAGCGTGCCCCCGGGCTCCCGGTTGAATCCTGTGTCGACTCCGGCGGTCGAAGTACCGGCCAGGCCGATGGGGCCGTTGTGGAAGAACGTGTCACCGAGCTTGATCCGCTCGGACTGGTCCGTCGACCCGTACTGCCCCGCGTACGTCTTGCCGGCGACGGTGACCGAGGTCAGCTGGGAGTAGTCCGACCACGTCTCCCCCGTTCTGGTGCCTTCGGGGGTGGAGGCGCCGGCGGTCTCGTTGCCGATCTTGTCGTAGGACCAGTTCGTCGCCGAGCCGTTCTTCGAGGTGGTCTGCTGGGCGTCGTTGACGGTGTAGGTGGTGCCGCCGGGGCAGCCGGGGGCGACGTCCTGGGAGGTCAGGTTGCCGGCGAGGTCGTAGCAGTACTGCCACGAACTGCGCAGCGTGGTGCCCTTTTCTTCCTTGGCGTAGGAGAAGCGGCCGGCGCTGTCGTAGGTGTAGGAGGTCTTGTAGCCGGAGACCGTATCCGTGCTGGTGCGGATCTTGCCGCCGTCCTTGGTCCCGTTGAGGTAGGAGTAGGCGAGGTCGACCAGGGTGCCCTTGGGTGAGGTGGCCTTGATCTTCTCCGGGCGGCCTGACTTGTCCGGGCTGACCGTCTGGACGGTGTTCCCGGGGTAGGTGGTTGTCGTGCGGACGTTGTTGTTGTTGTACTCGTACGTGGTGATCTTGTTCGTGGGGTCTTTGAGGGACTTGAGTTTGTTCACCTCGTTCCAGGTGTAGTCCGTCAGCCCGGCGGGGTCCTGGTAGGTGTCGACGTTCCCGGCCGGGGTGTAGGTGAGGACGGTCTGTGAACCGTCCTGCAGGGTGCGGACCGTTTCCCGGGAGAGCGGGTCGAAGTCGTAACTGATGACGCCGGTGCCGTCGGAGCGCTGCTTGAGGTTGCCGTCGCCGTCGTAGGAGTAGCTGACGGCCGCGTAGTTGGAGCTGTCGACCTTGGTGACGCGGTCACGGTTGTCGTAGGTGTAGATGACCGTGACACCGCGGGCATCCTTCACCGTTGCGGTGCGGCCGAGCGCGTCGTAGGTGTAGGTCGTGGTGCCCAGTGGGGCCGGGGCCTTGACCGTCTTCAGGTTGCCCTGGGCGTCGTAGGTGAAGGAGGTGGACACCGACTTCGCCGAGGTCATCTTCGTGGTGGCCTTGCACCGCTGGCCCTGGAAGCCCTGGCAGGTGGGGGTGGCGGGGTTGTAGTCGAAGGACTGGTTGCCGCCGCCCGTGCCCGAGACCGCGACCGACTTCGTGTTGCCCGCCGTGTCGTACGTGTAGGTGCTCTTCTCGTTGTCCGCCGTCGTCATCGAACCGGGCAGATCAGCACCGGCGATCGTCTGGTAGCCGGTCGCGGTGGAGGTGGCCCCGGTCGGGAGCTTGGCCGAGGTGGGGTTGTTACGGCTGTCCCACCCGTACGCGGTGACGTTCGCACCGGTGCCGCCGACACCCATGGCGTCGGAGGCGGTGTCGACGTTGCGGTTCGCGTCGAACGTCTTGGTCCGGTTGTGGGTCAGGGCGTCCGTGACGTCGGAGACCTGGCCGTCACCGTCGTGCTTGTACGTCGTGGCGTGCTGCTCCGGGTCGGTGACCTTCGTCGTGCCGGCATCGGACGGCGAGGACGCCGAGTAGGTGTAGGTCCAGGTCGGGCCGGTGTGACCGGAGCCGTTGAGGGCGGTGGCGCGGAGCATGGAGGTGACGCGGTTCTGGTCGTCGTAGGTGAAGACCGTGACCCGCCCCTCCGGGGTCGTGATCTTCGTCAGACGCCGGGAGGAGTCATAGCCGAACTGGGTGGCCTTGCCCTCGGTGTCCGTCGTCTTGGCCACGTCGCCGGCCGGGTTGAGGTCGTAGACGGCGGTGCGGCCGGTGTGGTCTTTGGCCTGCCACTGCGACGCGTCCGTCTTCAGCAGATCGACCCACCGGCCCGACCGGGTCTCGGTGACCTTGAAGCCTTTCTGCTCGCCGCCCTCGTCGTGCTGGGTGATCGTGATGGCGCCGTTGTTCTTGTCGGTGACCTTCGTCAGCGTGCCATTGGCGTCGTAGGTGTCCTTCGACCCGGACTTGCGGTCGGTCAGCGTGTACGTGCCGTCCGCGTTCTTCTTCAGGTCCTTCGAGTAGCCCTTGGGCGTGGTGAAGGTGCCGTCGGTCTCCTTGGTGAAACGGACCGCCGCACCGCTCGCGTCATAGACCACGACCTCGGAGGCAAAGACCTGCGCGTAGCGCTCGTACTCCTGCCACCACCGCTGCGACACCTTGCCCCACGGCGCGTCCAGCGAGTTGTACGTCCGCGCCAGGCGGAGCTTCTGGCCCACGCCGGCGACATCGAAGTCGGTGGCGGCGAGCATCAGGTTGCCGTTGGAGTAGTTGACCCGGGCCACCAGCGAGTCGGTGATCCGGAAGTCGGAGATCTGATGCCACGGCACCGCCCCCTGTCCCTCGGGCACATACGTCCGCACCGCAACCGACGAGCGGGCCGCGGCACCCGCGCCGGTACCGGCCTCGGTCCGTTCCTTCTGGGCGGCCCGCCAGGCCGCGACCTCCGCGGACACCGGCGCCTCGGCCTCCGCCGCTACCGGGGTGTTGGAGCCGACCTTCACCTCAGGCATCTGCGCCTTCGGCGCACCCGGCCCCCACGCCGAGACAGGTGCCGGGGCATCGGCCGCCGGACTGGCAAGAGCAGGCAGAGCGGAAGCACCGAGAGCAGCCACCACCAACGCGGCGGTGAAGGTACTTCTGCGGTTTATACGGGCACGCCGAAACGGCGTGCCGGAAGCACGCGAAACCATGCAATCCCCCCACGGGACACCTAGACACGGTGACCGCAGAGGCGGCCACCGGAAACCACACGCTGCCACGACTCCTTCACGCGACGCGAACAAGTTCACGACCAGAAGCACACAAACGAGCAAGAACAAGCCGATTTTCGCAAACGAATCTTTCCGAATTGACCTTCAAGAGGCCCTTCTCTTTCCTGGTGGCAACTGTTTCGACATCAACAGATCGGGGCTTGAAACCATCCCTGCGAGACGCCGGTCCTCGCACTCGAACGCATGAACACCCAAGGTTGGGCAAAGAAGCGCACGATGTAACGGGGGATCATGGAACAGGACAAGCTGCGGGCGAAACCCAGCTTCCGCAGGATCAACCGCGCCACCCGCTTGACCGGCACCCTGCTCTGCTGGACACACGCGACCGCCATGGCCCTCACAGGCGCCGAGATCCTGCTTCAGCCATCGCCCAGCCGGTGGACGGCCGCCTGGATCGGCTCGTGGGCATTGACCGGCGCTCTACTCATCGTCTGGGCCCTCCTGCGCACCGCACAGAAACAACGCCTGCACCAGATCACCCAGCCCGAAGACGACGATCCCGGCACAGCCGTGTCCGACACCACCACATACGGCCAAGCAGCCTGAGCCTGTTCCTCCGCCATGGCGCCAGCCCGCTGCGCTGACCGGCCCCGCAGGCCCACGTCCCGCAGCACCCGGTCCGCCCCCGACCCCCGACCCGGGCCGCGCCGGGGACACGCCACTGGCCGGACGGGACGGACTTCCTGGACGTCGCGCTGAGCGCGGTGGGCAACGAGGAACGCACTGGGTACATCGAGCACCTGGAGTCGTTCGTGGAGGAGCACCGCGACCGCCTGGAGGAAATGCTGCGCACGCACGGACCGGGCAGCAGGCCCGCCTCGCACGGCCGGTACGCGCTGATCGGACAGCCCGAGACCTTGATCATCGTGGACCGGATGGAGAGCAACCCGTTCAGTCTGCGCGGCCAGTGGGAGAAGAAGCTGGAGACCGTGTTCCTGGACGACCTCGAGTCCCGTGGGGCCGCGCACCCGACTCAGCCGGTGAGCAGACGGGAACGAGCAGTGGGGCCGGGACAGAGTGATCTTGTCCGGCCCCACCTGTTGTCGGGTCAGCCGAAGCCGAGCGGCTTCTGGGAGTCCCTGTCGAGCTGAGCGATCATCTCGTGGAGGCTCGGGTGATCGGACAGGTCCAGATGCCGGGGCTCGGCAGCGTGGCGCAGAAGTCCAAGCATGCGGTGGAGGATGTCGGCCTCCTGCTGTTGAAGCTGCCACGTCTCGTCGCCCAGGTCCTGCCGTTCCAGGCTGAGGTGGGCCCCGGGTGCGGCCCGGAAGCGGTGGTAATCGGCGAGGCACTGCTTCAGGGCACCGGGCCAGGTCATCTCGACGTGCTCCGGGGCCGTGCCGTCTCGATTGACTGGGGCGGCCATGAGTGCGGCTTCCTGGGATCGGTTCGCTCGTTGCTGGATATCCGGGATGGCGGTCAGCTCCTGGGCCATGTTGTGGATGATCTTGGCGTGGCGCAGGGCCCAGTTGCGCTCGGCTCGTCGGCTACGGCGTTCGCGGGCGTATTCGACCCGCTCGTTCTGTGTACGGGGCTGGCTGCCGTCGGAGCGGGTCGACTGGCTGAGCTGGAGGTGCCGGCGTTCGGCTGACTGTCGGCTCTTCAACTCCAGGGCGTCGGCGATGCGGGCCCAGGTGATGCCCCGCGAGCGGGCCAGCGTGATGAGCATCAGCTCGTCGGTGTTCATCTTGTCCCGCAGCGCCCGGGTCACCAAGAGCGCGGCGAGGATGTCTGTTTCGGACGCGTCCGGTAGCCGCAGCCCTTGGGCGCGTTGGCAGGTCAGGTCGTAGCGGCGGGCGATCTCCGCTAATCGCTTCTCGTCGTAGGAGTCGAAGGAGGCCGTGCGTCGGATGCCTCCCGGGTTTTCCAGCATGTGGGACCAGGCCCGCTCGCGGTCTGCCTCCGCTTCCGGACGGTGGGCGCTGCGGGACGTCTTCGTCGTCCTCACGACGACTCCTTTCGTCGTCCGTGCGACGACAACATGATTCGACGGCGCCGTCTGGCCTCTCGGCCGGGGTCCGGAGAGCCTTGCCCGGACGAGCGGGAAGGCGGTTCGTTTCCAGGCCTGGGCGGTGTGAGGAAGCTGCCCTTGCGGGCAAGCCGTGAACGCACGCCCGCCACTGCGGCCAGCGTGACCGCGAACAGGACCGCAGCTATGTACTGCGTGGTGACGTTCTCGATGACAGAACTCAGCATGGTGTTGTCAGCGCACGCTGGAAGCGAGCGCGGGCTCCTTACTCGGTTCGACGGTTCGAGGAGCGCCGGAATCCGGCACGCCTGACAGAGGACGGGACACGGCAGGTCTGCAGCGACGGCCGCCGGGGCGCCCCGATGTCACGAGTCTGCCGGGCCCTGTCAGAGGCATGTGCCGACAGCGGCGTCGCAACGCAATTCGCCACTGTTCGCCAGGGCAGACCACAGAACAAACCAGACCATAAGCATTGCGGAGAATGTCACCTTCCGGATGCACTGGCTCACTCCCCGGAACAGCCCGAGCTCCGTCATCAGCGGGACACCCGTCCGGATCTCGTCTGTTGGGCAACCGGCGAGGTCGAGCAGCAGCCCATGGGAGCTGCGCTCAGTGCACGGATCGGGAACTCTTGCCGAGGTCCCCGAAGGCGCGCCGCACCCACTGATCGAGCTGGGTACCGAAGATCGCTGCCGATGTGATGTCGAACGCCGCTATCGGTCCGCCGT
This sequence comes from Streptomyces sp. NPDC048462, assembly GCF_043200175.1. Taxonomy (NCBI): domain Bacteria; kingdom Bacillati; phylum Actinomycetota; class Actinomycetes; order Kitasatosporales; family Streptomycetaceae; genus Streptomyces; species Streptomyces sp. NPDC048462. Next base: position 85,241 of record NZ_JBICXG010000029.1, on the reverse strand, counting down.
CGTCGATACCGTCGAAGTAGTCCACGTCAGCCCAGCCGCCCCGGAACAGCACCACGGACAGCCCAGCTTCCCCCGGGCCGTCGATGAGCACGCCGATGGATACGGGATCACACACGAGCGCCCTATCAGTCTCAAGCTGCTGCGGCCACGGCGAAGTTGAGTCCATCCACGTCACCTGCCCAACCGTGAGACTGGCCGCCAGCCATCGCGCAGCCCACTCAGAGATTAGTACGGCTGCCTGATCAAGATCGATGACGCGCTCCATGAGCGGATCATGCCCCACCCCGACGAACCGTTCCACCGACTTCCACACGCCCTCCGGTCGGGCCGCACACCACCGAGCCGACTCCGCTGCTCTCAATTCTCAGCGACATTTTCAGAGCGTCCTGCCATCAACCGCTCTTGGAAGCCACCGACAAACGCCCTCCCTTCGTCGTCGCTGTCCCACCGCTGCTTCCCGGGCACCAACTTCACCCCACAGGGGCGAAGAGGCCGATCTCGCCAGGCCGAGCCCCTGCTGGAAGCAGCACTCATGACTACCCACCAGGCAGCAGGGGCAACGAACACACCCAGCGGCGTTACGGTGGACACCGCACCACCGCCACCCTGGGCGAGAGCTGAAGCCGCACAGCAGGGACGTGCTCACGAGAGCCGAAGCAGGACCGCCGACCGCGCAGCGGACACCCCACGCGGACGACATCACACAGGTGTCCACCGTCTCTGCACCTCTGCCTTCCAGGAGATTCCCAATGGCCCGGGACCCGCGCTCCCGCGCGTCCGCACACCCCGAACCTCCCACCCCTGCCGGGAGGCAGGCGTTCTTGTCACAGCGCACCACGCTGATCCTGTTCATAGCCTTCATGGCAGGCATCGGCTTCGGTGTGCTGAAGTTCCTCTCCGAGAAGTCCTACCCTGAGGCCCTCATCGCCGGTGTCGTCGCCGCTGGAGGCTGCACGGTAGGGCTGCACAGCCTGATCGACTGACCGCTGGCGGGCTGGGCAGCACCACCTGCCCAGCCCCTCCTGGAAGCGGCCGGACCGGCCGCCACCGCACCGCGGCAGCCAACGCCCGGCCTCATCCGGTCCTCAGAAGCGTCGGGTGTAGCGCCTGAGGAGGGCGCGGGCATCAGCCTCGGTGAGTCCGAGGGCAGTGGCGATCATGTCCCAGGGCTTCGCGTCGATATCAACCGCGTAGGCGGCGGCCCTGGCGGTATCGGCGCTGGTGCGCTCGAGGGCGCCGATGACCTTCAGCGCGGCGAGCGGTGCGTCCGCGGCCAGGGTGTCCAGACGGGTGCGCAGCTGGGTGAGGAGGGCGGTGATGTCGTCGGGGACGGGGATGGTGCGGGCTTCGATGTCGTCGATGTGCTGGTCCCAGTCCGTTTCCGGGCCGGTGGTGTCGTACAGGTCCGGGCCTCCGGCGTCGGTGACCTCCTGCCAGTCCAGGGGGTGCAGATCCGTGCCGCGCCAGCCGCATGAGCACGATCCGCGCAGTGCGGTCGCGAGTGGGGCGCGCCGGGTGCCGTCGTAGACCCACCAGTCGCTGATCTTGTGGATCTCCGCACCGCTGCCGGTGTCGACGTACACCGGCTTCGGCTCTGCGCCGCCGGCCAGCACCGCCCCCGGGCGCCCCTCATGCGACGCGCCGAACTCCTCGGTCTCCCACATAACCCCTACCCCACTGCCCGATCGTCGGTCCTACCGCTCCGACCCTGCCCGACCCAGGGCGCCGACAAGTCCTGAATACCCGAACCGGTGAACCCCAGCCCGGCGGGCAACACAGAACCATCCCCGAGCTTCCGCAGGCCCCGTCCTTCGACCGCTTCGTCGCTCCGGGCCGCCAGGCGCGCCTCGGGCTCGATACCCTCGGCCGCCAGCAGACGCGGCTGCTCCCTCCCGGGCTGAGCTTTTGCAGGGGTGACCGGTCCGGTCCGGTGCCGGGACGGCGACGCATCGTGCTCATGAGCACATGGTCCGTGACCGCCTGGAGCTCGGTTCCCCGGCCCCGGAACTGGTATCGAGTTCGGGGCCGTCATGGGCCCGGCAGCGCCGTCCGGGGGATCCGACTCCGCCTCGTCGGCGCTGAACGCACGGAAGAGGGCAGGCAGGTCCCCGGCCGCCTCCTCTCAACAGCCTTGGCACGCAACCTGTACCGCAGGACATGTCGGGCACAGGACCGGCACGACGTAGACGACCAGGAAGAGAACGCCAAGCTCGTCGTTGGGACCGTCCCTGCGCGCGTGAGTCGCACCCTTTTCTTCGCGACCGCGCACACCCATGCTCCGGGACCGTCCCTGCGCGCGTGGGTCGCACATCGGCGGCGTCACCGCATCCTGGGACGGAACGGGACCGTCCCTGCGCGCGTGGGTCGCACATCTCGCGCGGCCGGGCTGCCAAGTCGACGTAGGGACCGTCCCTGCGCGCGTGAGTCGCACTTTCCGGCCGACGGTGAGTACATGGAAGACTGGGGACCGTCCCTGCGCGCGTGGGTCGCACCGCGGGGTTCTCGCCCGGTTCGAGATCGACGTGGGACCGTCCCTGCGCGCGTGGGTCGCACAGCGCGAGGCGCTTGAGGACGTACTTCTCGGAGGGACCGTCCCTGCGCGCGTGGGTCGCACCGTGAACAGCTGCTCGGCCGTACGGGAGGACCGGGACCGTCCCTGCGCGCGTGGGTCGCACAGGCCGAGCCAGCGCGACACATGGACACGGAAGGGACCGTCCCTGCGCGCGTGGGTCGCACAGGTTCCGACGAGACCGCAATATTGATGGTTCGGGACCGTCCCTGCGCGCGTGGGTCGCACGGCAGAACCCCGGACGAGGTCCAGCGCTCCGCGGGACCGTCCCTGCGCGCGTGGGTCGCACCCGACGAGGGTAGTGACGTCGATGCTCTTCCGGGGACCGTCCCTGCGCGCGTGGGTCGCACCCTCGGTGACCTGCACCGCAGTACTCAGAACCTGGCCGAGCTCCACACCTTCATCGACTGCGACATAAACCCTCAAACCTCGCGTTGGAGCGCATGTTGGGACGGGTGGCTCGATCTCTCGGCCACGGTGACCTGCCCGCCTTGCGAGCGAGGACCTGCCTGCTTCCGCCTCCACCTCGGAGGATTTCCTGCCCTCGCCTCAATCGGCCGGTGCAGTCCACAAACGCTCTACTCCCCCATCCAGGGGACGAGGCCACCTCCTCCCGGAACCGGCCAGAACCCAAAACTAGGCGCAAACCACCAAAAGCTGCGTAAGCGACACAACATTGCTTTCTGGGGCGTTGTTGTCAGTGGTGGGTGCCAGGATCCTCACCCATGACCACCACCGAGCAGAACACCACCACCGTCGTCGTCCGCGAGCCGCTCGACCCCACCCCCGACCAGCGGCTGATCCTTCACCGCTACGCCAACGCCTCCCGCGCCTGCTTCAACTTCGCCTTCGGCCTCAAACACGACGCGCAGCAGCGGTGGAGTCAGGGCCGCGACCGCTTGGTCGCCGAGGGGATGAGCCGTGAGGAGGCGAACCGGGCGGCGCCCGAGGTCTTCGTTCCGCGTGGTTCGGATGTGCAGCGGATTTTCCTCGCGGTCCGGGAGAAGCCGTTCTGCGGCCCGTTGCGGAAGGGCGAGACCGAGCGCCCACGCAGGTACCCGTGGTGGAAGGGCGTGAACGCGATCGTGTGCCAGCAGGCGTTCCGGGACGCCGACCGAGCCTTCACGAACTGGAAGAGCTCGGGGACGCGTTCAGGGGCGGCGATGGGCTATCCGCGGCCCAAGCGGAAGGGCAGGTGTCGTGATTCGTTCCGGATGAGCAGCGTGCGGCTGGTGGCCACCGATCTGCGGCATGTCCGGATCGGTGGGGAGAAGGATCCGGCCGGGCAGCAGGCTCTCGTCGTGCGGTTGCACCGGCCCGCGCGCCGGCTGGCCCGGGTGATGGCGGCCGGGGGTGTGGTGAAGATGGTGACGGTTGCCCGGGAGGGCGATCAGTGGTGGGCGTCGTTCAATGTCCGGATCGCTGCCCCAGCGCCGGCCCTGCCCACGCGCAGGCAGCGGGACGCCGGGACCGTCGGGGTCGACCTGGGCGTGGCTGTCATCGCGGCGACCTCCGAGCCGGTGATCACCGCGCACGGCAAGACGCAGCTGTTCGAGAACCCACGGCACCTGGACAACGCGGTGCGCCAGCTGACGAAGTGGCAGCGGCGGATGGCCCGCCGCCACGTGCGAGGGCTTCCCGCACACAAGCAGAGCGCGGGTTGGCAGGAGGCCCGGGACCAGGTCGCCAGGCTCATGGGGCTGGTCGCACAGCGGCGCGCCTCGACGCAGCACCTGCTGACGAAGCAGCTCGTGACCCAGTTCGCGCACGTAGCGGTGGAGGACTTGCGGGTGAAGAACATGACCCGCTCCGCGCGCGGCACCCAGGACGCACCCGGGCGGAACGTGGCGGCGAAGGCCGGACTGAACCGGGCCGTCCTCGATGTCGGCTTCGGCGAGATCCGCCGGCAGATCGAGTACAAGGCCGAACGCCACGGCGTCCGGGTCACCGCGGTCAACCCCGCCTATACCTCACAGACCTGCCACCGGTGCGGGCACGTCGACCACAAGAGCCGGCGCACCCGCTCCGTCTTCGAATGCACGCAGTGCGGACACGCCACGCACGCCGACATCGGCGCCGCCCACAACATCAAACACCGCGCACTCGATACCACCACCCATCACGAATCGACCTGCGGGCAGGAGGCTGACAGCGTGCGGTGACGATGGAGCCGGAGGACTCTGCTGTCCTCCCCGTTCATGCCCCGAGACCGCCGCCCAGTCGGGTACGGCGCACGGTTCTGCCAGCAGAAGCTGCTCGGCCCGGAAGTGCCTCGCCGGGCCGGGCCCGGTCAGCCAATGTTCCAATTCAGGCGGTGGCTGAGGAGCGTGAGGCCGACGTTGGCTGCGCGGTGCTGGTAGGCGCGAAGGCCGGAGGCACCGGGGGTGGTTGGTCAAAGCGGAGCAGCGAGAGCGGGTCAGGGCTGAGATGTCGCGGCACCCGTAGGTCGACGACGGCCCGACATGGCGTACCACCACGACACATGACCCCCTGTCACCACAGCCACTTGCGCTGGGATCATGAGGGGCCGTCAGCCCCCGACCAGCCGGAGCACCGCTGTGAACGCACGCCGCCTCACCACCACCGCCCCGCTCGCTACCGCCCTCCTCATCACCTCGCTCGTCGGATGCAACCCGGGAGTGGCCGACTCCAAGCCCGCGGCCACCACTTCTGTTTCCCCTTCCGCTCCCGGGAGCGCGTCTGCGGCGCCCGGTGCCCCGGCGGGCGGCAACGACTTGTCCCTCTCTGCGGCCATCGCGAAAATCCCCGACGGCACCGAGGAACGTGCCGGGTACGAGCGCGACAGCTTCCATCTGTGGGTCGACGCCGACAAGGACGGCTGTGACACCCGCAAGGAAGTCTTGATCGCCGAGGCCGTCAAGGCGCCCGAGAAGGGGAAGCGGTGCGCGCTGACGGGCGGTGAATGGCTGAGCTACTACGACGAGGTCACCGTGGACGCGGCCACCAAGCTGGACATCGACCACGTCGTCCCGCTCGCCGAGGCCTGGGACTCCGGAGCATCGAAGTGGGACGCGGACCGGCGCGAGCGATACGCCAATGATCTCGACGCCGACCGGTCCCTGGTCGCCGTCACCGCGAAGACCAATCGCTCCAAAGCCGACCGGGACCCGGCCGAATGGCTCCCGCCGGCCGCTTCCGCCCAGTGCACCTACGGTGCCGACTGGGTCGGAGCAAAGCTTCGATGGAAGCTGACGGCGGACACAAAGGAGCGGACCGCCCTGGAGAAGCTCGCCAAGGGATGCTCCGACACCGTGGTGAAGTATGAGGTCGCTGAGTAGAAGACCCGTTCACCGAGCGTCCCGTGCCGCCCGGATCCGGCGAGCACCTCCACCATCGCCTCTGTCTCGACGTGGTCCCGCAGCATCATCCGGTTCATCGTGAACGTCATCCCGGACCCCGACCACCCGGACACCGCCGACACTCTGGAGGCGATTATGAGCACCTGGTGCTGGCTCACGCGATGCACTCCGCACCCAGTGCGCACCGCTGACCGCACCACCGTGCGGGTGAGTGCGCTCAGTGGCCGACCTCCCGGCCCCGGTGCGGTCCGGGCTCCTGCGGGCGGTGCGCCTGCTGGTCGTCCCGGCGCACCGGGTGTGCTGCGTCGGCATCGTCCGGTGGGGCGTATTGGTTGGCGCGGGTGCGGGCGTCCTCGCCCGCCTTGGTGAACACGTCCTGAAGGTGGCGCAGCCGATCGGCCGTGAGATCGAGGGCTTCCACGTCCGTGCGGGACTCCCGCAGGGCCCGCAGCGCCGTCATGTCGATCGCCTCCTGGGGCCCAGCCTTCGGTTCCTGGTCGTCGTGCTCGGGGTCGGCCGGCTCGGGTGCGACCAGTTGCTCGGGCATCGCCGCCTGCTGGTGGGCGACGACGTCGTACGTCCGGCCCCGCACGGCGGTAGCGGTGGTGGTGCGCAGCTTCTCGCGCACCACCACACCGGCAAGGGCGGCGCGCGCGTACTGGAGCGGGATGCGCGGGATCTCCCACTCCCCCGCATCCCGGCCCGGGGGCCGGTGCGCGGCCGGGTCGCCGGGATCGGCCGGGGGTTGCCGGTCTGGGTCGGGCGCGGGGGTCGGAGGTCGGCGGCGGGCGGGGAGGTCGGACAGAGACCACCGGGCGGTGTAAAGGCGGTAGCCGGCCTCCAGGCCGCGTACGGTCTTCGGCTCGCTGATGTCCAGGCAGTGGGTGGAGATGGCGGCGGCCACGACCTGGTCGTCCAGGCCGGGGTCGCGGCGGAGGCCGCGGAGGACGAGGGCGAGGTGGCGTCGGGCTTCGGCGAGCAGGTGTCGGCGGTGGAAGCGGCCGCCGTCGTTCATCACGAACACGGTCGCGGCGACGTCGACGGCCGCCAGGGCAACGTCGACCACGGCGGCGACCCGGGCCCGGATCGCGGCAGCCGCGGCGCGGGCGTACTTGAGGAGGGAGGTGATGACGTCGGCGGCGACACCGGATGTGAGGATCGCGCTCGTCTTCCACCACGCGCGCAGCTGCGCGAGCGGCAGGGTCTTCTGCTTGGGCGGTCGGGTCTTGCGGGCGGCTATGGCGTTCAGCTTGGCGCGGGCCCGCTCGGAGACCACGGGCAGGAACCACGGCTCGCCGTCGTCGTCGACGGCGGTGACGTACTCGTGCTCCAGCTCCTCCAGGCAGGCGGCGATCTGGTCGCTGCGCCGGGAAGTCCAGCGGATCAGCTCGTGCGGCACCCCGGCAATCTCCATGACCGGCCGGCGCCCCGGCGTGACGGTGCGCGGCTCGGTCGCCAACCCGAGCTCCTCGCAAACCTCAGCGGCGACCAGTTCGTTGTAGAGCGCGGAGGCCGCCACCGTGTTCTCGTACAGGGCCGTGGTGTGGATTGACCCCCACTTGCCGTCCAGACGCTGCCCCTTTACCGACAGCAGCAGATGGTCATGGAGCAGCGGCATCCCGGAGCGCGCCTCGTAGTGGCGGAAGCGCGCGGCGACCAGACCGCCGGGCGGCCGCACCCGGTGGACCCCGTCCTTGCCGTAGCGGATCACCGCGACCTCGTCCTCGATCCACTCCAGCACCCGTACGATCGCGCGCTCGTGCGCGGCCTCGATCACCCTGCGGGTCTCTTCATCCCCCAGCGCCCAAAGGAGGTAGATCGTCGGCTGCGGCCGGAAGACGAAGTCGACGCCCGTCAGGGTCACCCGGCGTCCGAGGGCGCCGGCCTTGAACGCCTTCTTCGGGGACTCGTCCTTGGCGAGCAGGTCTGCCTCGATCCGGTCCGCGTACGGGTGCCGGCCCCTCGCGCCGAAGAGGTTCCGCAGCTGCGCCTCGGTGACTTCTTCACCCGGGGCGAGTCCGAGCACGGCCAGGCCGCGGCCCATCCATCGCCCGGCCGGGACACCGGCTTTCTCCTGGGCGGCGCGCAGCGGCGCGCGGGCCGGGCGGCGGCCGTCGCCGACGACGGTCTGGCGCAGGTAGTAGCGGTACATCTGACCGGACCGGATGACCTTGATATCCACTGTCATGGAGACCACGCCACACGGCTCTGACCTGCGAGAAAAGGCCGATCAGTCGTACGTCCCGTCAGGCGGGAGCAGCGGCCGAACTTTCTTCTCAGGTGCCCGCCGGGCGGGAAGCGGACCCGGGCCGAACGCGAATGTCATCGCTCTCCGGCAGTCCTCACACCACGGCCCGGACAACACCATCCAGCACCACTGAGCAGCATTCAGCGCCACGGAACGAACACCACCAACAAGCACCGCCTACAGCAGCCCCTGGCAACCGCCGGGGGCTTCGTCGTGCTGCCCGGAGGAGACCACCGTGCCCACCTTCGAGACCTGTCCCCGCTTCACCGCCGACCTCCAGCACCTCACCCCCGCCCAGCGCCGGCGCTTCCGCCGCGTCGTGCTGGACGCCTTCGTGCACGACCTGCGCACCGGCCGCCAGTTCCGCCCCGGCTTACGGATCAAGGGCGTGCGCCGCGCCCCCGGCGTCTACGAACTCACCTGGGCGCCGGACGGACGCGCGATGTGGGCGTACGGAGGGGAGAAGGTCGCCGGGCTCCCCCACATCGTGTGGCACCGGATCGGGACCCACAGCATCCTGGACCGGCCCGTGACCGAAGGCTGTCTTGCGGGCGCGGGTCACCGGTTGGTTGGCTGATCGTCCGATGACGAGGAGGGGAAAGCCGTGGCAGCGAACGAGACCGTGACCGAGGCGACCGAGTCGGATCACCTGAAGTCGTTGATCATCAGCACCGCCCAGGCACTGTGGGAGGACAAGGAGGCACTGGGCAAGTTCTTCGAGGTCGTCCGGCGCAGCGAGGGGTTCGCCGTCATGGCCGACACCCTGGAGCGGTCCGAGGTCCGGCCCGCGAAGCCCACGTTCTACGGCGTGAAGAGCAAGGAGTTCCAGGACTGACGCAGCGCCTGCCCGGCTCCTGACGAACCGGCGGCGCCATCGCGTACGAGTGGCCGGTTCCTCAAATCTGGGTAGCTGGCCCTCTGCGTCGCCGCTCGGGTGGCGGTGTGGTCATGGCAGGCGACGGGCCTGGCGGCGAAGTTCGACGCAGGCCGCGCGCCCGCCGCCGGGGGCGGACTCCCAGTAGGGGTGTGCGGCCAGGAGCACGGACAGCCGGTGCAGGCGGCGGCGCAGGGCGGTAGGAGACTCTGGGCGGGAGGCGGCGAGCGCCGTGTAGGTGTCCTGCCAGGAGCGCTGGAGCGTGAGTAAGTCGTCGGGGAAGGTGTGGCTGGACTAATTAGAGCAGGTGTTCGAATATTTGCGCACCTTCGCCGCGCTCGCGCCAGTCGAGCTACGCACTTGTCCACAGGAACACCCGTTCGCCAACGCTCCGCTTTACGGTGCGGATCATGACTACGGGGATGCACGAGTACGACCACGAGCGGCTGCCGCTGCTGACGCTGGAAGAGGCACACGACGTCATCGACGTCCTGGTGCAGTGCGGGAACGACGAAGCGGGACGGCTCGCCCGCGACCTCGCCGCACGCGTGCCGTCCCGCGAGGGAGATCAGCTCTCGGGGGCGAGCTCGTACTGAACTGCGGCATACCCGCATCCGTCGGCCAGTGCGGTCAGCGCGTCGACCTCGGAGCGGTCGGCGGTGAGGGCCCACCGCAGCTTGGTGCTCACCCAGTCCGCCACATAGGTACAGCGGGCTTCGGCGGCCGGCGGGAGCCACTCTGCCGGGTCCTGGTCGCTCTTGCTGCGATTGGTCTTCGCGGTCACGGCGACCAGCGAGCGGTCAGCCCCAAGATCATTGGCGTAGTCCTCGCGCCGGGCGGCACTCCACTGCGATGCCCCGCTGTCCCAGGCTTCGGCGAGCGGCACCATGTGGTCGATGTCGAGCTTCGCCGGGTCGGTGACCGTCTCGCCGTCGTAGTAGCTGAACCACGTACCGACGACCACCTTGCACGCGCCCTCGATGGCAGGCTCGGTACGGGATTCGGCGATCAGCACCTCGGACCTGGTGGTGCACCGGTCATGGTCCTCATCAATCCAGTGCTTGAACTTCGTGCGCTCGTAACCGGTCCGGTTCTCCGCGGCGAGCGGGAGGGCGGCGATGCCGTCCTGGAGGCGGATCTGCTCGGCCTGCGCGGGAGCGGCGGACAGGAGCGGCAGAACGGTGAGTGCGGCGGCTGCCAGGCCCCGCATGGTGGTGGTGGTGGTGATCATGCGCAGTTGATAGCGCGGCCACGGGGCTCAGATCAGCCAGTCTCCTCCCCCGTCACCCATCTGCCCGGGATGGTCGTACTGGAGAAACGATGCGGCGCACGTCAGCACCGCCCGGCCCGACGGGGGTGGCCGCTTCGACATCCCGAAGGCTGACGACTCCGTGCGGGGGTCTGCTACACCGCTCTCACAGGACGGACAGTTCTGGACGAGTACTTGGGGTTCAAGATCCTTGCCTCGCCCGAACCGCTGTACTCCTCGGCTGTCGCGCACCTGACCATTTCGGTCCTGACGACTCCTGCCGAGCTGACGCTGGTCGATCTCACGAGTAACCGGTGCACTCGCTATCTCGTGAGCGGCCGAGAGATGTGTTGATGCGCGCCGCGAAACGCCTTCACCCGTCCTAGACCCAGTACACAGGGTGCGACTCGCCGCACGGATGCGTCCAACCCACCATCGACCTAGTAATGTTGCGCCGCATGAGCATCCCAAGCCCCCGCGGGGAACGAGAGAAACTAATCACCTCTCTCACTCCTCAGCTGCGTAGGCACCTGAAGATCCGCGCCTTCGAGCACGGCATGGACATCCAGGACGCTGCCGAACACGCCATCAAGGCCTGGTACTCGGCCGCCAACCTCCCCGAAGCGAACACCGAGGGCGCCAAGACCTGGGGAACCTTCCTCCCCGTAGGAGAGCCGGACACCTTCAAGGCCACCTGCACAGATCGCGGCATCACCTACGTCCAGGGGCTCGCGCAGGCGCTGACTCTATGGCTCGACAACCACCCCTCCCCCACGACTCCGTTGACGAAGCAGCCGGTCGTACGGGTGATAACGGCAAACCAGAAGGGTGGCGTCGGCAAGACGTTCATCTCCTCCGGCATCGCCCAGGCACTGGCCGAGGCGGGACGACGGGTGCTGTTGGTCGACTACGACCCGCAGGGCCACCTCACCGCGGAGCTCGGCTTCGAGGACCTCATGTACGAGGACGACGTCGAGACCCTGATGATGCACATGGACGGCACCGCGCGGGGCGACATCCATGACCTCCTGGTCGCTCTGGACCACGCGCGCTTCGGGGAGCGGCTGCACCTGCTCCCCGCGTCCGACGACGCGTTCCTGCGCGATGTGGCCCTGTCGAAGGTGTCCTTCAGCGAGGCCGCGCTGGAGCGGGCCCTGGAGCCGCTGGAGGCGGATTACGACGTCATCCTGATCGACGGGCCTCCCAGTCTCGGCCTGAACATGGACACCGCGCTGTACTACGTGCGCCGACGGGAGGGCGAACTCGCCGACCGCTCGGGCGTCATCACCCCGGTGTGGGCGAACAAGGCGTCACATCGCGCGTTCCGGCTCCTCAAGAGCCAGATGGACGACTTGTGCCGCAAGGGCCGCATCACGATCGACTACCTGGGGCTCGTCATCAACGCGTATGACAGCCGCCGCGGCAAGTTGGTCAAGGAGAACCGTGATCAGTGGGAGTTGAGCTCCTCCCCCGTTGTGCTCGCGGTGATCGGCGACCTGAAGGAGGGGCGTGAGGCCGCGGATGGGGAGATCCCGCTGCTGGAGTACGCGCCCGACAGCGAACATGCGCAGGCGATGCGCGACTTGGCGAAGGAGCTGGCGGTATGAGGGAGCGGAACACCAAAACCACGCAGGAGCGTGTCACGCGGGGGTTCACGATGGACGAGGACGGCTCGTCCGCTCCCCCCCGCCGGGTCCGCACCCGCGAACAGATCGCCAGGGGCGAGGGCAAGCGGCCGCCGGCTTCGGTCGTCCTTGCGGAACTGGCCCATAACCCGTTCAACCCGCGTGAGGAGCTCACGGACGTCGACGAGACCGCGGCCTCGCTGACAGCCAAGGGCCAGATCCAGCCCGTCACCGTGGTGCGCCGTGAGGTCTTCCTTGAGGTGCACCCGGGGCAGGAGGAGGTTCTCGGCTCGGCACCGTACGTGGTCATCGACGGGAACCGCCGCCTGGCGGCCGCGCACAAGGCGGGCCTCACAGAATTGCGGATCGACGTCAACGACGGCCTGGCCGCGAGCGCGGCGGACATTCTCGAGTCGGCGCTGATCGCGAACATCCACCGCGTGGACGTAGCGCCGATAGATCAGGCGAAGGCGCTCCAGGAATTGGTGCAGGTCCACGGACAGCAGAAGGAAGTCGCGGCCCGCCTCGGCAAGACGGGCGCATGGGTGTCGCAGCGCCTGGCGCTGCTCAAGCTCCCCGCCGATCTCCAGGATCAGGTGGAGGACGGGACGCTGAAGGTGAAGGACGCGCGCCGCATCGGTGCGCTCCCTCCCGAGCAGCAGCACGGCGAGGCCGAGAAGGCGGTTAACCGGGTTAAGTCACCGCGGCGGGCGCGAGGCGCTGTTGGCCCGGAGTCGGTGAGTGGCCCGGCCGCGGTTCTGTCCGGGGTCGCCGTCGCCGATCCGTCGGTCCCTGCTCAGGCGTCGGCCTCGGGTTCTCCCGAGGCCCCGGTGTCGGCAGGAGTTAACCCGGTTAATCGGGCCGAGGGAGAGGGCACGACGGTGAGGGCCGACCCGCTGTCGAGCTTCTCCCTCTACGTCGAGAAGGCCGAGGCGTTCGCCGCCGAGATGCGCGGGATCGCCGCCGCGTACCGCCAGGCGTCGGATGCCAACCAGCAGAAGGCAGACGCCTTGGTCGAGGTGCTCCGTGAGCGGCTGGACCGGGTGACGCGCCACCTGCCCTCCGCAGTAGACGAGTAGGACTCGCGGCATCTCAACGTAGGGGCCGTGCACCGGACTTATCGTTCGGTGCACGGCCCCATTCCTCTGCCCGTCAAGTCCGCTTCCTGTGGTCGCTCTTGCCCAGCCGTCGGCCGTTGTGGGTGAGCGCGGAACCCGTAACGGGCGCTTCTGCAGCACGTGCCACATTGGTGCGAAGCCCGAGGAAGGGGAGTGCGGTGTCGCGATTCGCGCGCAGTCGGTCTCTCACCAAGAGACGTGTGAAGCCGTACCGGCCGACGCCGGAGATCGTCGCGGAGCAGCGTGCGTTGATCGGCGCGAACTTCACCCGGTGTGAACGGAGCGCGTTCACCATGTGCGCCGACCCGCGGGTGGACACCGAGTGTGTGGTCGAGGACGCGTTCGCGTGGATCTGCGCGGACTGGATGCGGCCGGCTCCTGATCGCGCCGCGTACCTGGACGCGCTGGTCCGTGAGTACGCGTCCCAGGCGTTGAAGGCCGTGCCCGGCTCGTGGGCGCCGCGGTACTGGCAGCAGACGCAGTACGCGAAGCTCTTCGCGGGCGTGGCCGACGCGGAGGTCATGAAGGGGCTGCGGGTCATCGATGGGATGGCTGCCCGGGCGCCGCAGGCGTGGCGGATCTTCCAGGCGCGTCGGGTCTTCGGCTATCCGATCAGCTTGACGGCCGAGCGGATGGAAATCTCTGTCAACACCATCGGTCCGAGCACCACGAGCACGGAGCAGCGCATCAGCAAGGTCACCGACAAGGCGGCGGTGCTCCGGTTTCTGGCGACGCAAATGGATGGGGGGTTCTGATGAACAAGCGGCATGGTGGAAGGGCAGTTGATGATCTGTATGGGCGGATCAGGGCGAAGTCCGATGCGCACCTGGACCGGCAACACGAGCAGGACGCGGAGACGAGCGTGGTCCTCACGCGGACCGCCCTCACCACGTTGGTGGTGAGCATCTCGATCGGGATTTCCGTGCTGCTTGAGGGGCCGGGCATCGGCGCGCTCAGTCAGGTGATCTTGCTGAGCGTTTCCGTCGCGCCCGGGATCGTGTCGTTGATCCTGCGCGTCCGGAACTTCTTCAGGAACTAAGAACACGGGCCGCCCCACCCACCGACCGTCTCTCAAAACACCCGATGAGGGGCCGGCCCACGGTACGTCCGGAAGGGACACACCATGTGCAATCGTTGCACACACCGCCAAGTGCCGTCAGTACGACAGCACGGAACCGATGACGCTCCCGCAGGTCGTTCGCCGGTGCCTGCGTTCGAGCCGCCCAAGCGCCGGCTGCCGGACGCAGCTTCGCCGACAGGCGCGACGCTCTACGCCGTCGCCGGGATCGCCGTTTGGGAAAGTTTGGTCTTCGTCACGCACCACGTGCACATCGTGGTGACGCTCGTGTAGAGCCTTCCCGCCCCTGGGGGGTGCGCCGCGAGATCGCGGGGGCGCCCCCTCACCCATGTCGGCACGGCCTACGAGTTAACCGGGTTAACTGGCGGGTGCAGCGCGTCTTGGCGTGCGCCAAGGCACCGAATCGTCAGCGCGAGCGAACTGGCACTTAACCCGGTTAAGTGCCTGCACAACGAAAAAGGGCGGCCCCACCCGACGTGATCGGGTGGGGCCGCCCTTCGGTCAGGGTGCCTTGGTGGCGAGGGTGTCGTCGATGAGGATCTCGGGGGCGGGGTTGGCGGTGGAGCGGGACGTGGTGGCCTTGTCGATGGCAGGGGCGGGTGCGTCGTAGACGCGGCCGGAGAGGGCTTCCTGGTCGGGAAGGCCGGATCCATCCAGCCGGGGTGGGCGTCCCGGTCCAGCTGGTTGAGGTACGCGACGAGCTGGGCACCGGTGAGGGTGACCTGGACCATGCCGCGCTGGCCGCGCTCACCGTCCGCGGGTGTGACGGTGACCTTCTTCAGGCCGTCGGGGCGGGTGTCCGTCCAGATGTCCTTGTTGCAGACGATGGACAAGGAGCCGATGCCGGCGGCCTTCTTCATGCGGCTGTCGTGGTGGGCCGGGGACTGGGTGGTCGCGCCGCACGCCGTGAGCGTCAGCACGATGGCCAGGGCGGTGGTGGCGAGGGCGGCGGTGCGGCGGATCTGCTGCACGGAGTCATGCCTCCAGGGTGAGATCGGGGTTGATGGTGCGCCCGGCGAGGGCGTTGGTGAGGAGCCGGTACGGGTCGGTCCAGGCACCGTGGATGAGGCTCCGGGCGCAGGGGAGCGTGCCGGTGAGGGCGGCTTCGGTGTCGGGGTGGATGAGGACCAGGGCGACGGGGTCGGCGTCGGCCGGCTGCCCGGGGAGGGGCCGCCCGCGCTCGCCGATCCGTACGGCGGCGTCCCCGCGGCCGGTCCACGGGGCCGGGCGCTGGCGGGCGGCGAGCATGGCGGTGAACTCCGCGACGGCCTTCCGGTCGCCGGGGGCATCGGTCCGTTGCCGTGGCCGCATCTGCGGAAGCGGGCCGTCATGAACGCATCCCCCGGCGGCGCAGCCACGTCCGCCGCTGAACGACCAGGTGCCAGCCGCCAGCGAAATCCAGTATTCGCAGACCACGTGCGCGTGGAACCCTGTTCCTCATGAGCGAGACGACCCCCTATGACGATGACCGAGCTGCCTACTCCCGCCAAGGGCTGGCCCGTCTTGTGCTCTCCGATCACGCCAAGGAAGTGGCTGAAGGCGCCGCCGGGCTCGTGGGGACCCGGCACGACACAGACACCGGAATCGCAGGGCGGGTCAGCCAAGCCCAGCAACTCATCGAACTGGCTGAGCAGACCCTGACCTCCGCGGTCACCTACGAAGTTGAGCGCGGCAGCTCCTGGGAACAGATCGCGACCTACCTCGGAACCACCGCGGCCGAAGCCCAGGAGCGATACACCCTTGCTCTCCAGAAGTGGATCAACGCTTTTGAGGAGCCCTACTGCCTGGACGAAGCGGGCCGCAAGCGCATACCGCAGCTTCCCACTGCGGCATACGACCCCACTTGGGCGAGCGACCAGCTCGACACCTGGGCCTTCATCCACCACCTCGGGATCAACGACAGACAAGCCGTCAGCGCTGGCCTTGTCATGGCCCGCCCCGCAGACGAGCACCTTGCGCCTGAGGAGGGCTGAACAATGGCACTCACTGGACTCGATCCCGAAAGAGCAGCACGGCTTACGGCTCTGACCACCGGACTCCGGCCTCTGCTGACAACGGGCACGGAGATGACATCCATCCAGGAGGTGCTGAGCGCCCGTGGAATCAGCGTGATGGACTCCATCCTCGTCACTCGCGAACTGCTGGGTGCCGGACCCGAGGCCCTTGGACAGGCAAAGACGCTGGTCCTGACCAGCCCAGCACGGCAGGTCGAGCGAAAGCAGCACCAGAGGCTGGTCGAGGACCTTGTCGATGCCCTCGAACAGACCTAACCATCGTCCCGTGGCCATCGCGGCCCACTGCTCGTCACCATTCCGCAGGTTCCGATAGCCCGCATTACCGATATCTCGCACGTCCTCGGGGGTGTGGTTGAGGTGGGCGGGTGGTTAGGCCGACCACGGACCCGGTGTCCGGGTGGATCTCCTCGTGGACGGCGGGGCAGCGGCCGTCGGGGTGCGTCAGGCCGCAGTGGCCCGTGCACTCGCAGCGGCCGCCCGCTCGTACGAACCGGATCCGGGCGCTGGTCTGGGGCCAGTCGCGTGGGTACCGGTGGAGGTTCTCGGGACGGATGGGCGCGGCCGGGTCACTCGCCGCCGGTGGCCTGACGCTGCTCGAAGGCTTCGAGCAGTTCGCCCAGCTCGTTCGGCTCGGGTGCGGTGCCGACCCACGTGCCCCGCTCGGTGAACACCTCCACGCCGGTGGTGTCGGCGTCGAACCAGCAGACGTACGGCCCGTACCGCTCGATGACCGCCGTGGCGACGGCGGCCGGGTCGGACAGCAGGGGCGCGGTCTCCAGGACGGCGAGGGTGCTGACGACCATCCACATCGGCTCGTTCGGCGTGCGGGGCAGCCGGAGGTAGCCGGTGACGCGGAGCTTGTCGCCGGGCTCCAGGTCGTGGATGACCGCGTGCGCCAGCATCGGGTCGGCGACCGAGCACGGCAGGATCAGCTCGTCCGTACGCTCGTCCGTCGGGCTGACCGTGAGGCGGAACCGCGCCGTCGACCCCTGCAGGTCGCCGGGCACGGTCTCGTCGTCCAGGAAGCCGTCCAGGGCTATCGCGGCATCAGCCATGGGTCAGCCGGCCTTCCGGACCGGCGCCTGGTGGGCTGCGTCGTACGCCTCCAGCACGACCTTGCGCATCATGCCCGCGTCGGCGACCTGGTGGCCGTTGGCCCGCGCCCACGTCCTGATGGCGGCGAGCTCCTCGCGGGTGCGGCCACTGCCCAGACCCGCACGGATCGGGGAGGGCACGGTCGCGGCCGCCGTCGTGCGGGTGCCGGCCTTCACGGTGCGCAGCTGCTCCTGCGCCTTCTCCAGTTCGGCCTTGGCGCGGGCGACCTTCGCTTCGGCCTCGCGCTGCGCGGCCTCGCTGTCGCAACGCTCGGACAGCTCGCAGAGGTCGGCGGTGATGCGGGTGGCGCGGCTGCGGACCGAGGCGGCCGGGTGCGCGGCCGCCCAGGCGAGCAGCTCCTGCACCTCGGTGGAGACAGCGACGGCCAGGGGAATGACCGGGACGTCGATGGCCGGGGCGCCGACGGCCGTGCGGGGCAGTCCGAGGACCTGGTCGGCGATGAGGTCGCTGAGCTCGCTCTCGCTCAGGCCGGTGGCCTCGCGGATGGCCTGCTGGCTGTCGCCGTTGTTGTGCATGGAGATCGCCATGGCCTCGTGCGCGGACAGGGCCGGGGCGGCGGGGGTGGTGTTCGTCATGGTGGGTGCGTCTCCGGATTCCGGGAGGAGGGGGAGCAGGGCGGTGAGGGTGTCGGGGTCGGTGGGCAGCCCGAGGACGTCCAGGAGCAGCGCCATGTCGTCCTTGTCGCGGGAGGCGCGGGCGGTGACCCGGGCCGCGGCGGCGAGCTGCTGCGCCGGGGACGGTTTCAGGGGCAGCGACTCGGCTTCGAGCGCTTCGGTCCAGTCGGTGAACATGGCTACGCCGCCTTGCCGCTGGCGACCAGCTCCAGCACGTGCCGGTTGGACGCCGCCTGCCGCGCGGTGATGGGTTCCTTCCAGCGGTTGTACGGCGCGGGCCGGGTGGGGATGTCCTCCAGCTCCAGGCGGGCGAGGGTCAGTTCGCGGACGGTCGGCGGCACGACGCGCGCCGCGCGCTGCCGCTGCCTGCGGAGCCGGTCCTGTTCGGCCACCACGCCGACCCAGTCCTCACCGAGCCGCGCCACGAGCTCCTTGCGCAGCTGCGTGCGGTCGCGCTTGGTGGTCGCCGCCCACACCCCCGTCTTGGTCAGTCCGGGGCTGGCCAGCGCCCACTTCAGGCAACCCTGGACGATCGGGCAGCCGGAGCAGGCGTGCTTGGCCTGGGCGAGTGCCTTCTCGCGGGCGCGGGGTTCCTGGTCAGTGTTGCGGATGTCCTCGAGCTGGAACAGGGCCGGGCTCGTACGGCAGCGCAGGACCTGGTCGGTCTCGGGGAAGGGGATGCGGTCGTCGGCGAGGACGATGGCCGGCGGGCTGGGGACGCCGGTGCGGTTGCCGTTCATGAGGTTCCCTCCGGTGCGCGCAGGTCAGGGAGCTGGAGGCGGACCTGGTCCACGAGGTCCTGCGTCGGACGCCACGACCCGAGCTGGCCGTTCAGCCAGGGGATCGGCAACGCGAGCTCGTGAACGTCGGTCAGGACGAGGTGGAACGCGTCGGGCTGCGCCCACTTCGAGCACGGGGCGGTGCCGGCGGCGTCCTGGTGGCAGTCGGCGAGGCGGGCGACGCCGATGACGGCCCGGGTGTGCAGGGCGCGGCCGCGGATCGCGGTGGCGACCAGCGGGTCGCGCAGCGGGGCCCGCTCGGTGGCCGCTCCGGCGTGCAGGAGCACCAGGCCGCGCCAGGACCAGGCGGCGGGGCGGTTCTCCACGTCCTTCCCGGCGAGGATGCACGTCGTCCAGGGCTGGCGGATCGTGATGCCCCGGATCCAGGCGCCCGGGTCGGTGGGGAGGGCGAGGTCGCTCATGCCGCCCGCCCCAGGGAGTAGGTGCCCGGCCGTCCGGCGCGGCGGCCGTTGATGGACGGCACCGTGGCGTGCTGCGGTCCGGCGAGGACGGCGCGGCCGGTGTGCTTGCCCGCGTACATCGCGGCATCGGCGGCCCTCTGGAGCAGGCCCAGATCCGTCGTGCCGAGGACGTCGGGGGAGGCGGCGCCGACCGACGCGGCGACGTCGACCAGGGTGCCGTCGTCGACCTGGACGGGCTGCGCAAGCAGCTGCGTGAGCTGAGCGAGACGGAGCTCGCGGCGGGCGGGCCCGATCCGGACCGCGACCGCGAACTCGTCGCCTCCGAGCCGGCCGACCGCCCCGCGGCTGCCCGCCCAGGTGGTGAGCCGCGCGGCGGTGGCGGCCAGGACGCGGTCGCCGGCGGCGTGCCCGCCGGGGCCGTCGTTGATCTGCTTGAAGTGGTCCAGGTCCACTAGGACGATCAGGGCGGCATCGCCGTACCGGTCGGTGATCTGCCGGGCCTTGGCCGTGTAGCCGTCGCGTCCGAGCAGCCCGGTGAGCGGGTCGCGGCGAGCTGCGAACAGCTTCCGGTGCAGGGTGACCGCGTGCACGGTCCAGCCGGTCAGCGGCACGGCAAGTGTGGTGATGAAGAGAGCGCGTTGCCCGATCGGGGCCTGTACGCGCACGGTGGAGGCCATACTGGTTCCTCCCTCTCGTCTAGTACGGGATGGGTGGCCCGGGGCAGGCGACGGTTTCGACGCCTAGTGCGCCTGCTCCGGGGCGTAGCTACAGCTCGTAGTGCTCCTTGCTGCTCCAGCTGAACGGGTTGGACCAGCGGCCGGCCTTCGCCGCCGCCCAGTCCAGCTCCCAGCCGTCGCGGACCCCGCGCGCTCCCCAGCCCCCGTCCTGCTGCCCGGGAACATCGAGCCCGGCCTGCCGCGCGGCGAACGCCGCGTCGTAGACCCGGTGAGCGCGGTCCAGGGCCTCGGAGACCGAGGACGCCTTGCCGGTGAAGACGTGCACACCGTGCCGCGCCTGGTCGCCGGTGTGTATCGGGACGTCAACCTCGTAGAACTCCAGGTGCATGACGCCCTCTCCTTCCTGTCGCTGGTCGTGGCGGAACACCGCGACCGCCCCGGCCGGTGAGGACAGGGCGGCACGGAGGAACGCCGCGCTCACGCGGGACGGGGTCAGCGGTTCGCGGCCGCCGCCACAATCTCGGCGTGGTCGAACGCGAGGTCGGGAAGCGCGTCCAGCGGCCACCAGCGGGCGGCGGTGGCGTCGTCCCCGGCCGTCGGTTCGACCAGCGCGGGCAGGGTGGCCGTGTAGGCGACGCTGACGTACCGGCCGCGCGGGTCACGGGCGGGGGCGTCGTACGCGCCCACCTGCTGGAGGTCGGCGACCGGGACAGTGATGCCGGCCTCTTCCTCCAGCTCGCGCGCGGAGGCGTCCAGGCTGCTCTCCCCGGTGTTCACATGACCGCCGGGCAGGGCCCACTGGTTCTTGAACGGCTCCCAGCCCCGCTCGATCAGCAGGATGTGGCCTGCGGCGAACAGGACGACGTCGGCGGTGTAGCGGATCGTCTCGTCGGTGGTGTCGGTGATCACTTCAGGTGTCTCCTGGTCTCGAAGAGGATGAAGGGCGCCCGCCCCGGCCGCTGGCCGGGGGTGGCGCGGAGAACGTCGGCGGGTGGTCAGGCCGGGACGGGGGCCGGGGTGTCGAGTCCGGCCCCGAGTAGCAGACCGCGGATCGACTGCTCGTACTCGCCGGAGCGGATCCGGTCGAACATGAGCTGACCGGCGACCAGGCAGCGGGCCCGCAGCTGAATCAGGGCAACGGCGTGCGGGGCGGCGCCGGCGGCGGTCGCGGCCTGCGCGGCGGCGTCCCCGGATAGCTGGTTGGCCACCTGGAGGGCGGCCTCGCGCCGGGAGTACTCTGCCCGGCAGCTCGCCCCGCCGGTCAGCGCGCGGGTTTCGTGCACCCGCGCCTCCCACACCTTGTACGTGCGATGCGTGCCCTCGGGGTCTGCGGCCCACTGGTCGGCCCACTGCCGGACGAGGTCGGGCAGCTGTGCGAGGACGGCCAAGACCTCCTTGCCGCGGTGCCCGAAAGCGTGCCACGGCTCGGCCTCCTCGATCACCCGCAGCTGGTGGCAGAGCACCCAGTACGAGTACCCGTGCCAGGTGCCGGTCTCTCCGAGCGGCTCGACGACCCACAGCCGCGCCGGCCACGCCACGCGCTCCAAGAGCTCGCCGGGGCGGGTGTAGGTCCGGAAGTAGCTGAAGGCGGTCTCGTCGTACCAGGGCTTGCCCGGAGTGGGGTGGTCGACGACCTGGCCGATGTGGTCGGCGAGGTTGACGGTCGGGATGGGGTCGCCCGTCCTGAGCGGGTACGCGTACCCAGGGGCGTTGCCGATGCTGGGCGGGACGGTGCCGTCGGGCCGGGTCGCCATGTAGTGGACGACGGGCCGGGTGGTGCGTGCCATGGAGTTCCTCCAGGTCGGGTCAGGAACGTGCAGGTGATGGGCAGTCGTTCAGCGGCGCGTGCTGTGGCGCAGGGTGCCGGACGTGGCGAGGAGTTCGGAGATCAGGTGCACTGCGGCGAAGCCCTCGTGGTGGAGCTGGTCGGCATCGGGCAGCAGCTGGTGGTGCTCGCGCACGACGTGCAGCGGGACCACGCGGTCGCGACCCGCGTTCTGCGCCTCCACCGTCGCCAGCGGGACGTCGAACAGGACGGCGACGGCGGGCCGCTGCCAGTACCGGGTACGGGCAAGCAGCCCGGCTCTGACGTGGGCGAACACGTTGGTGGAGTCCACCAGCACGTTCAGCCCCCGGGAGAGGCGGGCGTCCAGGAGCAGGCCCTGGATCTCGGCGGCGACCGGCGTGGCCGACTGGTCGGCCTCCGAGTCGGTGGCGAGGAGGCGGTAGGTGTCCAGGCACACCCGCCAGCTGTCCGGGTAGCGGGTGGCGAAGGTGGACTTGCCGCAGCCCGGGGGCCCGATCAGGGCGGACAGGGAACCGGCGGGGAGGTTCAGCAGCATGGACTCTCCTTGCTTGGTGGGGGCTGGCGGGGCACCGCACCGTCCCGGCCGGGGTGGCCGGGGCGGCACGGTGGCGCGTCAGATCACAGGCGCCGGGCGAGCTCCGCAGTGACGCGTTCGGCTTCGGCTCCGTCGGCGAGGATCTGCGCCTTGAGCTTGTTGGCCTGCCGCTTGCTGAGCGGGTTGACGTTCATCTCGTAGCGGACCCATGCGATGCGGTTCTCGCGGGCGCCGCAGCGAATGAGCTGGTCGACCTCGACGAAGCCGCGCAGCAGGCTCAGCTTCAGCTGCTTGGGATCGCGCATCTTCGGGGCGTTCAGCAACATCCACAGCGCGCCCTTGGGAGCGATCACGGTCGCGGTGCGGAACTCCTTGGGCTTGCCGACGATGGCCTGCTTGACGCCCACGGACTTCCAGACGTTCTCCGGGATGCCCGCCGCTTCGCCCTGCGCCTCGTTGGCGAGCCCGAGCAGCAGGTGGGGCTTTGTCAGGATGATCGTGACCGCACCCAGCGGGCGGCGGCCGAAGTGGTCGTGGACCAGGTTGCGGACGGTCGGCGCGTAGGAGGCGACGCGCTGTTCGGCGGTGCGGGGGACGAACGCGCCGTAGCGCAGGACGCTGAGCTGGGAGGGCCTGTTCTTGGTCGTAGGCATGGTCGGTGCGGTCCTCTCGGTGGGGGATCACGTGGTGGGCTGATTGGCCACCGCACCGCCCCGGCCGCGCAGGGGCCGGGACGGAACGGGTAGCCCGTCAGGCTTCGAGGGCCTTGAGGTGGTCATCGAGCTCGGTGATCAGGACCTTGTGTTCGCTGTCCTCGGTGTCGACGGTCGCCGGGACGGCGGGGAGGCCGGCAGCGCGGGCGGCGAGCTGGTGGCGGATCTCCTCCATGCCGGTGATGGCCACCGGCTGCTCGCCGTCGCCGGTCAGCAGCGTGAAGCGGGGCTCGCGGTGGCCGTACTTGCTCCTCTCCGTGCGGTGGTGGAGCACCACGCCCGGAGCGAGGTAGAAGGAAGCCTCACCGTCCTCGTAGCCGCGCCACCGGTCCTCGCTCCGCAGGAAGTTGTCGCCGTCGTCGATCCGGAGGGAGGCGCTGGCGGCGCGGTGCGCGGCGTCTTCCTCGGTCGCGGTGACGACCTGGGCGAGGGCCTCGTCCAGCGTGGCGGCCGGGGCGGGGCCCGACCGGCGGGTGGAGGGCAGCGGGCTGCGGGTGCGCATCAGCCGGCGCAGCGGGACGAGGGCGAGTTCGGCGAGGCCGTCGATGGCGACGGCGCCGACGACGGCGACCGCTCCGGCGAAGGCGATGCGGGTTCCGTCCGACCAGTCGGCGGGGGCGAGCTGGTAGCCGAGGTAGGCACCGGCCGCACCGCCGATCAGCGCGGTGGCCATGCTCGCGCCTTCGATCATCGAGCTGGCGACGGTGGTGGCCGTCTGGCGCAGGGTTGCGGTCATGATGATGGGGCTCCTTCTTCTGTCAGTGCGCTCTGGGAGGGGAAGGGGTACTGCTCCGGGGCGGCCGGGTTCGATGCCTGCGGCCGCCCCGGGCGCTCAACTGACCGCGTGGAGCGCGGCGGTGGTGCGGACGGTGTCCGCGAGGAGCACGGTCAACTCGTGGCCGTGGTCGACGGCGTCCTCCAGGCGCTCGATGAGCTCCGTGGGCAGGCCGCGGTTGCGGGCCCCGGTCAGGACGCCCTCCAGGTAGAGGACGTCGGCGAAGATGCGGCCGCGGACGTCCAGGACGCCGGGACGAACGGCAAGGACGTCGGTGTTCTTGGCGGTCGCCAGGGCTGCGTGGTCGGCGGCCCCGGTGTACGCGGTCTCGGCCTGCTCGGTCAGCAGGCCGTCGATCTCGGTGATGTCGCCGTAGGCACGGCGCCACCCGAAGCGGGCGGCGGCGGCCTCCATGAGGGAACGGCGGGCAAGGGGCACGGTGACCTCCAGGGGAGGGCCGGTCGTCCGGTCTCGGCTGACCGGGCGGACACCGCCCGGCCCCGGCCGCCGACGTACGGCGGGCGGGGACGCGCGGAGAGCGCCGGTCAGCTCTTCAGGTAGCGGCGTGCGTAGTAGAAGACGCTGTCGCTGTACTGGCTGCGCTCGATGCGCAAGACCTCCGGCTCGTCAGCGGCCAGCTGCTGGAGCACGCCCACGATCCAGTCGTTGGTGCGCTGGATGGTGAGGCGGATCAGGTCCAGGTCGGACACCCACAGCTGCGTGTCCTCGCCCCGGCGGCGGGCGCTGCGCACCCAGGCGTGTAGCCGCTCGCGGACGGTGTCGTCGTCCGGTCGGGCGGGGAGGTCGCGGGGCAGCGCCCGGCAGGTCGTGGCGTGCTCGTTGGCCACCGTCGCGGCGTCGGCGAGGCCGTAGCGCGTGTTGTAGGTGCGGTTCTCGTCCTTCGCCGTGGCGTAGTGGCAGCCGAGGCAGGCGACCGAGTAGTAGGTGCCGGACGGGCCGTCGTCGGTGGTGTAGACGAGGACGACCGCGTGCGCCTGGTTGTAGTACCGCTGGGCGATGGTGACGCCCTCGGGCTTCCAGGTCTCGCCGATCTCGGGCCACGGCTCGCGGTCAACGGTCGGCGGTTCGACGGGCTCGGGGCGGCGAGCGAACAGGGTGAGTGCCATGGGTTACTGCTCCTTCTGGTCGGCCTGGGCGTGGATGCGGGCGACGGTGCGGCGGGCGGCGGCGATCACGAACGGGATGGCGAGCGCGCCGGCGATGCTGGCGTAGCTGATGACGAAGCTGGCGGCGGTCCTCACACCAGCACTCCGATCGCCGCAGTGGTCAGCAGGGCGAGCGCGGCGAGGATGACGTCGACCGCGAGGGCCAGGCGCTGAAACTTGCGGGCCGCGAGGGTCGACAGCGCCTTGATGCGGGCGAGGCGGTGGTCCTGCTCCATCGCCACCTCGAGTTCGTTCTCCCCCAGGCGCGCCCACTGCGGGAAGGTGCCCGGCGCGGCCGTGCCGACCGTGAGGCAGGGCCGGACGACCAGGAGGAGTAAGACCGCCGCGGCGGCGAGGGCGAGGACGGCCAGGCCGCCGACGACCTTCGTGAACACGGGCAGGTCCTTGTCGGCGATGCTGGCCAGACCGGCGAGGACCGCACCGGTGAAGGCGAGCAGCAGGCTGGCCTTACTGTCGGTACGGGCGATCTCACCGGTGACGGCGGCGCAGGCCGCGTCCCGGTTCCGGTCGCCGGTGTTGGTGAGAGGGGCGGTGGTCACGTGCGACTCCCATCCGGGCCGGGCTGTCCGGCTCCCCGTCACCACCCGGCCCGCGAGGCGGGGCGGGTGGATCAGGCAGCCGTCAGATCAGCGAGCCGGGTGGTTGTGGTTGTGCAGGTGGATCAGCGGGCGAAGAGACAGGCCGCGCAGGGCGAGGAAGCTGCCGATCGTCCAGGCCAGCACCGCGAGCGCGGCGGCGACGGGGCGGCCGGCGGCGGGGGAGGCGTCCCAGACCATGAACACCGAGCAGGCCCCGTGTGCGGTCCAGGTCAGCCGGGCGCCGACTGCGCCGGTGAACCAGGACAGGGCCAGGGAGATGATGCCGACGCCCTGCCAGATGACGAACGCGCTGCTGGCTGTCAGCGGCAGGCCGACCGTGTGCGCACTCAGGTAGGCGTGGACGGGGTCGGCGACGGTGGCGGTCCACTGCGTGAACCACGCCCAGTCCTGGTGGTGGTACCAGTCGATGCACTTTGGGATGCCCCACTTGAGGACGAGGACCAGGGCGACCAGGCCGACGACGCCGAAGGCGGCGATGGCGCCGGGCGGGATGTCGGCGGCGGCGTTGATCGGCTGGGGCCGGGGCGGGGCTGGCCGTCGGGGCGGCGGGACGCGCTGGCTGTCGGGGATGGTGTCCAGCGGCGGAACGGCGGGTTCGGGCTCGCGGGACTTGTCGGGCTCACTCACCGGTGGTTCTCCTTCGAGGTGGTCGACGGCGTCGCGGACGGGGCGGTGCTGTGGGCGGGGCGGTCGGGGCCGTGCTGGTCGTGATCGGCGGCTCCGCTGCTTGCTCCGCACAGCTGCCAGCCGAGGAAGATCCCGACGATCAGCAGGACCTGGTGGCGGTGGGCTTTCCACCAGGTGGGCGGGGCGGGTTCGTCAGGACGCCGATCACGGCGGGCGGCCTCTTCGCCATCACAGGTGGGCACTCCCAGGCACAGGGGACAGGTCATGTGCTCGGGGCCGGGCTGCCCGGCTCCCCTTCACCACCCGGGCCGCGGTGCGCGGTACGGGTGGATCAGGCAGCCGTCAGGGTTGAACGGTCAGGCTGCGGCGGCCAGTTGACCGACGCTGTGTCGCATGTAGCTGTCGGGTGCGGCCGGGGTGCCGTCGTAGCACTCCAAGCACGATCCGAGGGTGCGTAAAGGAAGGCAGTGGTAGTACCGGCGCGCGCACTTCGGGCAGGTCTGCCGGGCGGCCATCGCCTTGTCGAGCGCGACTTCCATGGCGAAGGTCATCGGCCGTATCGGCTTGGCCTTCTTGATCTCGTACAGCCACGCCATCCGCTTGCCGCCCCGGAACTCGATGACCGCGACCGGGTCCTGGCCGCCGGGCCGTAAGCGCTGCTCCCTGAGTTGCCGCCTGGTAGCGAGCCCTTTTGGGGCCTGTCTCCAGCGGTGGACGGGGAGGGCGCCGGTGGGGTCGGCGTAGAGGTCGATGTCCCGGACGGCCGGCGGGGACGTCGCCTCAGCGGCGGCCACGGCCTCGGTTGTGTCCGCGGCCGGTGTGGACCTGCACCTTGGCGCGGCCCCGGGCGTTGACGTTGATCGACCGGCCGCTGCCGGGGCCGGTAACGAGCATCTTGAAGAGGACGAAGCCGATCAGCGCGACGCCGGCCAGGATGGCGAGCGCCTTGGCGAGCTCCAGCAGCGCGGCGGCCAGGAAGTAGACGCCGATACCGGCGATCCCGAGGATGACCGCGACCAGGGCGGTCTTCACCAGGAGTGGGGAGACGTAGGGCTGCGGGGCCGGGGCGGGCGGCGCCGTGTAGTACGCGACGGGCTGGCCGTTCGGGCCGGGCATCATGACCACCCCGTCCAGACTGGGGGTCGACGGGTAGACGACGCTGCCGTGGGGGAGCGGGACAACGTGCTGTCCGTACTGCGGGGCGGGCTGCTGCCCGTACTGGGGCGGCAGCGGCTCGGGGTAGTAGGTGGGCTGGGGCTGCTCGCCGTAAGACGGCATGATGGGTCTCTCCTCTGCTTGGGGAGCTCGGGCGCATGTCATGGCGTGAGATCGCCCGGGGAGGCTTCGGCCTCTTCACCGGCCTCCGGGGGTGCTGAATTCATCCCCGGGGGCCAGTGGAGCCGTCGAAGCTCGTGTCCGCTTCAGTCCGTCAGGTGCCGCCACCGCGTGGGCAGCAGCTCGTCCCGGCGCATCAGGATCGTCGTCGGGTGGCCGGGCCCGGCCTTGGGGAGCAGAGCGACCGGCTCGGTGCCCAGGTGGGTGAAGTCGAACTCGAAGTCCGTGTCCACGGTGTCCTCTTCCTCTTCTTCCGGCCGGTGGGTCACGCCGCACCGACGCTGTCGCTGTTGTCGTCCTCGAAGACGTCCAGGGCATCGGCGATGACCGACTCCTCGAATCCGTCCTCTTCCGCGAGGCGCTTCTTCGCGGTGCGGACGCGGTCTCCGACCCACGTCTCGCCCTTGCCGTACTGGTTCGCGAGGCGCTCCAGATCCGGCGCGAGACCGGACAGCGAGCACTTCGCGATGTACCGCTCGGCTTCGTCACGCTGCTGCTCGCGCACTTCGCGAGGAACGCGACCACCGTTTTCCGAGGCGGTGAGGGCGGGAACCGCGCTGAGCGCGACCCCACTTTCCGAGGCGCGGCCCGAAGAAATCGAGGCGCGGGCGACTGCACTTTCCGAGGTTCCGCGAGTCTTGGCGGCGGCCCGCTCAAGGGCGCGCTGCCGCTTGATCTTCTCGGCTTCCTCCAGCGCTCGGGCCTCAGCCTCAGCCCTGATCCGCTCGGCATCCGCAGCGGCTTCGGCCTCCCGGCGCAGGGCTTCCGCCTGGGCGTCGGCTTCCTTGCGCAGCGCCTCTGCCTGCGCTTCTGCCTTGACGATCTCCGCCTGGCGGGTGGCCTCACGGTCCCGTTCGGCCTGCTCCCGCTCCCACTGCTCGCGGCGGCGGCGGTCCTCGATCTCGGCCTCGGTCTTGCGCCGCGTCGTCTCGATTTCTGCGGTGCGCTCCGTCAGCGCGAGCCGCTCGCGGTCCGCCTCGATTTCTGCGCGGCGGGTCCGGTCAGCCGCCTCGATTTCTGCGGTGCGCCGCTCGTTTTCGAGCCTCGCGATTTCCTCGCGTTCGCGCCGGGCCGCCTCGCGTTCTGCGTCCGCGCGCTTCGCGGCGGACTCGCGATCTGCCGCCTCGCGCTTGTCGGCCGCCTCGCGTTCTTCCCTCTCGCGGGCTCGCTTTTCGGCTGCCTCGCGTTCCGCGACCTTCACGCTCTCGAACTGCGCGATGATCGCGGCCAGTTCACCACGGCGGCGGGTGGCGTACTTGCGGTAGCCGGTGGCGGCTTCCGCGAGCAGGATCAACAGGGCCGGGGCAACGGAGTGGAGCAGGATTCCGCCGGCGTCCGGCTTCTGCGGGACGAAGTGGAAGTGGCCGTCCGGGTAGAGCGACGTCCAGCAGTTCATCACCCAGGTGGAGAGGCCGGCGGTCCAGCGCAGCAGGAACGGCCAGCCGCCGGGCTTGTAGTCACCGCCGTGCTCCGCGAGGACACCGTCGACGTACAGGACGGTGATCAGGGCGAGGCTGGCCAGCGGGTCCAGCATCCAGGCGATGTACCAGGGGATCTCGTGGGAGACGCCGAACCGGGTCACATTCACACAAGTGAAGATCAGAGCGCCGCCCCCGAGGGTGAGCAGCGCCTTGGTGACCATGGCCAGGACCTCGTCCAGCTTGGCGATGGACTTCTTGGCCTTGGCGGCGTCGTCGGCGCTGACCGGCGCGGGGGTGCGGGGGGCCCCGGCCGGTGTCGGCCGGGGCACGGTCGGGGGACTCATGTTGATTACCTTCCGTAATGTGCGGGGGGGTGTGCGGCGCACATTGCACAGGGTGCAAACCGGGATCAATCACCTGTGTGCGGGCCTGCACACTGGAAATCCCCTTAGGGAGGGGAGGGGCCGCACAGTGCGGTGTGCGGTGTGCGGCCCGTCCCGGGATTAGTGACTCTCAGTTGCCGTTTTCGAGCGGGGAGCGGATCAGGTCGTACGATCCGTAGCCCTCCTCGGACTCGTCCTTGGCGATGACGCCGTCGTCCAGGAGCTGCTTCTTCAGGCGGTTCCACCAGTCGCGGGCGCCCTTCTTGTCGACCCGCATCCACAGGTCGTTGAGCTCCTTGGGCTCGAAGTTGCCTTTGCCATCGCGCACCCAGGAATCCAGGCGAGCAAAGATGGCGGCCTTGGCGTCTTCGGGGGAGAGCTTCTCCTGGTCGTCCACCAGGCCCGGCAGCGAGAAGACCGGGGCGTCGTCGGCCGGCGGCTCGATGTCCGTCTCCACGTTCAGGTGGTCGTACGCGCCGGGCTCGGGGTCGGCGGCCAGGATCTGCCGCAGTTCCTCGTCCAAGTCCTCGGTCTCCTTCGCGAGCAGGTCCGGGTCGATCTCCACGTCCTCGTCCTCCTCGTACTCGTCGTCGGCGTCGTACTCGGAGGCCGGGTCCGCCGCCGGGGCGGCGGGTGCGGCCGGCTGCTGGGGGAAGGCACCGGTCCCGTCGGTGTCGCCCTCCAGAAGCGGGGTGGTGTAGGAGGTGCGGTTGGTCCACAGCGCGCCGAACGCCTCAGCGGTCGTAGCGTCCATGGGGGTGCGCACGTTCATGCCCGCGGTGACGGCGGCCGCCAGCGTGGGGCGGTCGGCGTTGTAGGTACGGGCGGTGACCGCCCATCGGTCTTCCTTGATCCCCATTCCGGCCGCGTACAGGTAGCCGGGCTTCCTGTTCGCCCAGCCGGGGAAAGCGCCGGCGTCGATCGCCTCGGGCGGCAGGACGTACTGGGCTTCCGCCCCGTCGGACAGCCCGTAGGCCATACCAGCGGGGTGGTTGGAGCGCGCCGTGGTGTCCATCTGGTCGTGCGTGGCGCGCTGGATGGAGGAGAGGAACCACCCGCCGGTGGAGCGCAGGGTCCGCAGCACCTTGCCGTACGCATCACCGTCGGCGAAGTCGGCGGCTTCCTCACCGATGATCAGCAGGAAGTTCAGGCCGCAGCCCGGCTTCCACTTCGCCAGGCCCTTGGCCGCGAGGTACTCGCCGCGGGCCTTGATGACCGTGTGCATCTGCTTGAAGAACCGACGGGCGTCCTTCTCGCTGGTGATCACCATGTCGGCGGCGTGCCGGACGTGCCCGTAGTCCTGCATGAACTTGCTGCAGTTGATGACGATGACGGACACCTCGGTGCGGGTGGCGGCCTCGGTCACGATGATCGAGTTGCCGACCGTCTTGCCCGCGCCGTTGACGCCCTGGGCGACGCAGTGCTCAACGTTCTCGCCACCCTCGACTTCCTGCGGGTCGTTGAGGATGCCGGGCAGGTTGAGCTTGAGCGTCTCGCCGTCCTCGTACCGTCCGAGGTTGATCGGCATGTCGCCGAACCCGGCGCCGAACGCGGAGGGGCCGGGCCAGGCGAACCCGTCCTTCAACAGGTCGGCGACCTGGACCCGCATGGTGATCAGCGAGGCGTCGTCGTCATCAACGGTGTGGGTGATACGGCCGGACCCGAGCTTGAGCGCGGAGGTCATGGCGGGGATACGGCGGGCGAACTCGTCCGCCGTAGCCCCGTCCTTCGCCTCGACCTTGGCGACGACCGTGCCCTTGCCGTTGGACTTGGCCTCCTTCAGCTCGTGCTTGGCCAGGCCGATCTCGGACTCGAGCTTGGCCCACTTGCCATCGGCCTTCTCCCCCGCGCCCTTCTTGTGCAGCGCCGACCAAAGGTGGTTGGCGATGCACAGGCCGGACCCGGCGAGCGCCCAGGCGCCCATCGTGGCGCCGGACTCCAAGCCCACTACGGTGCCGAGGGTGATCCCGGCCGTGGTGGCGACGCTGTTGACCTGGTGGAGGTAACGGACGTCCTTCTCGCGCTTGGCCTTGACGTCCATGTGGTTGATCAGCTTGACCAAGGCCGCGCCGGTGCCGGCCAGACCGAGCGCGGCGAGCGCCAGGGAGGCCGGGGTGGTGGAGAGCAGCACGTGGGCGGTTTCGGCGACGATGCAGCCGCCGATGTTGATGCCCCACGGGCCGCCGTAGGTGACCCATGCCTTCTTCGAGGACTCCTGCTCCTCTTCGGTACGGGTGTCGATCTTCTTCGCTCGTGCGGAGATACGGCGAGCCATTACGCTGCCTTTCCGGCCTCGCCCGGACGCCCGGCGGCGCCCTTGGGCTTGTCACCGATGGAGAATCCGGGCTTCGAGCCCTTGCCCTCGCGCGCCTTCCGCTCAGCCTCGATCTCGGGCTGGATGAAGTGCTTGACGAACGAGGCGTACATCTTGACGCCGCTCAGCCCGAGAACCTTCGCGGCGGACGCGCCGCCCTTGAGGTGGGCGGACACCAGCTTCGAGCGGATCTTGGACTGGGCACCGAAGGTCCACCACTTGCCCTTGTACTGGGACAAGATCGCGCCGACCATGTCGGCGTCCATGCCGATCCGCATGTGGAGCTCAAGGCCGATCGCGCGCAGGATCCGGGCGTACTGGTAGAGGTCGCGGTCGGTCGCGAACTCGATCTTCTCCAGCTGCTGGATGAGCTGGGAGAGGTTCGAGCCGAGCTTCTCGCCGCTGTCGCTGTCGCTCATGTCGGGATGAGTTCCTTCCAGTGAGGGGGTTGTGTGGGATGGGGGGCTGCCACCTCCCCGCGGGCCCGCACCTCGAGGTGCGGAGCCACGGGCAGACGGCAGGCTCACCGGCTGCTGGTGCTGGCCTGGTCGTTGCCGGCGTTCTGCACGGCGGTGCTGATGCCGCTGCCCATGCCGTTGATGGCCCCGGCGAGCGGGGACGTGGCGAGGGCGTAGCCGCAGACGAGTGCGGCGAGCAGGACTCCGGCACGCATGTCGGAACGCCAGAACAGCCAGGTGGCGCCACCGGCGAACAGGAACAAGGGCAGTGCAATCACGAGGTCCTCCAAGGACGGGGAGTCGGGGAAGTGCTCTCCAGCCGCGAGGGCCGAACAGAGCTGGAAGCGGGTGCTCCTTCGCTCTCCACCGCCACCGGACCGCCTCGAGGGGCGGGCCGGTGGCGACTGGGCAACGCAGGAAGCGCGGCGTACCGATCAGCGGGACAGGAGCACCGTGGCGATGACGACGAACGGGCTGGCCATACCGAGCAGATAGATGACGCGCATAGCTCGTACCTCCGGGGTCAGGGGGCGGATCGCGGCGACGGACGGGGGTGATCCACCGGAGCGTGCAGGCGGTGTACCGGGTGCCCAGCCGCCCAGGCCCTGGCGGCGGCCGCGGCTGCGGCAACGAGCAGGGCCTGGGCGAGCGGGTGGTGGATGCCGTGGGCGGTGAGGGCCCGGCCCGCGGTGTGCTGCGCGGTCCGGGCCCGGGTGATCCAGAGCGTCACTTCTTGCCAGCGTTCGATCCGCTCGACTGCCGGTTCTGTTCCGCGTTCTTCCGGGCGAGCTCTGCGCGTTCGGCGTCGGTCATCGCTGGCCACCGCCCTGCGCGTTGCGGCGGTCGGCCTCCTGCGCCCTGCGCAAGGCCTCGTCGGCCTGGTTGCGTGTGATGATGTTCATCGGGCCTCCTCATCAGGTCCTGACGGCCCCGGGGGTGCGATCCTCGGGGCCGTCGTTGTGGTGCGGGACGGGTTGTCCCGACTCCCGCCCTCGCCCGTTCCAGCCGGGGCGGCTGGACAAGCAGGACGTCAAGCCCGGCGGGGGCGGCGGCGGCAGTTGTTCGCGTGGTCCTGCGCCTGGGCCGCAGTGGGCTGCGTCGGCCAGGCCCACTCGCCGCAGCCGGTGCAGGTGCTCGTTACCGTGCGGTCGGGGAGCTCCCGAACGTCCACCTCGGCTCCGGCCGGGGTGGCGTAGACGGCGAGAAGCAGAGAGTGGACGGCGGGGGTCACGGTCGGGCGGACGGTGCTGTCGAACATCGGGCCTCCATCAACGTTCGGGACAGCAGGGGCTGTCACGGCGTTCTGAGCGCGTTCCTCCACGCTCTCCACCGCTCACCGACCGCCGAAGCGGGCGATGAGCGACTGGGCAGCGCGGGGCTGCAAAACAGGGGGCGCGGCCTCTGCCGCCGCGCTGCTCGTCTTGCCGTGCTGGAGGGAGACGAGGTGCCCTCAGTCCCGACGCGGCTCCTCGCCTCGGCTGGAACCAGGTACCGAGGGTCTGGGAGCGGGTCGCGTCGTTCTTTACGTCGTGGGATGTAGGCCCTCCGCACTCGCCATCAGTAATGAGCGCCCGGTTGGTACTGCACCGGGCCGCCCCAAGCGCAGGGCACCTGACGGGTCATTGCACGTGCCGACTGCCACCACCAGGGGTAATGGCGCCTCACGACGGGTTTCCACTCACCTCTGACCGGTGTGCTCACGGGCGGAACTGCGGTGGTGGATCACGCTGTTGAGTTCTCAAGTAACGGCCGCTTCCTTCGTACTCACCCCTGCGGGCTTTCCTCCGGGCGGTCAATCGGGGACCGAGGGTCCGGCTCCCTCATCCGGCGCCGCCCGCAGGGGCAGTTCCGGGTGGGGGAGCCGGGTCCGTGAAGACCCGGCTGGAGCTAGGCCGCGAGCGGCACGGGCTCAGTGGCGGTGACCGGCGGCGCGATGCGCAGCTGCGTGGCGTAGGGGAGGAGCACGTCGACCAGGCGCTCGCGCACCAGCTCGGTGGCGGTCGGGTCGTCGGCAACGATGTCGCGGGCCGCGTACCGCCTCGCGAAGAACTGCTCCAGAAGCTCCTGGCCAGTCAGACCCTTCTCGCGAGAGGTCGCGAAGGGCTCGTGCAGCTCCAGCGGCGTACCGAAGGCGATGTCCAGGTCGATGTCGCCGAAATCCGGCAGTGCCACGTCGATGGCGTCCAGCAGCTCCTGGGTCTCCGTGTCGAAGTACTCGGTGGCGAGGCTGGCGGCGGGGCGGCGGGTGACGTTCATGGGGTGGTGCTCCTCTCGGAAAGGCAGGGCGCTGGAGGCGTCCCAATGGCGGTCAGGCAGGGCTGAGCAGTCCCGAGACGAGGTCTCGTTCACCTCGTTAACGAGGTTGATGGACTCAGTGAAGCGGTGTTCGTTAGTGATGTCAAGCAGCTCGTTAACGAGGTACTCTCCTCGAGTGGCTCTTGCCTGGATCAAGCCGCCCCTACGGCGATCCCGATAGCTGGCCGCCATAGGATCGCTAGCGAGGTAGGGAGACACATGGCGAAAGATGCGGGCAGCCAGTTGCCCAAGTACCGGCGGATCGCAGACGACCTGAAGGCAGCTATCGAGGCCGGGGAGTACGGTCCCGGCGATCGACTGCCAGGCGAAAACGCACTCGCTGCGCAGTACGGTGTCGCTGCACTCACCGCCCGCCAGGCTCTTCGCACCCTCAAGAACCAGGGGCTTGCTGAGTCCCGGAAGGGCGCGGGCGTCTTCGTTCAGTCGTTCCGCCCAATCCGGCGACATGGCATTCAGCGACTGGCACGTGACCAGTGGGGCGCAGGAAAGTCGATCTGGTCGGCCGACGAAGACCGGCCGCTTGCTGTTGATCAAGTAACCGTCGACCAAGCAGTTCCGCCGCCGCACATCGCTCGTGTGCTTGAGCTGGGGGAAGGAGAAACTGCCTGCGTGCGCTCCCGCCGATACGTGCTGGACGGTCGCGCAGTGATGATCGCCATTTCCTACCTCCCCTACGAGTTGGTGGAAGGCTCGGCAATCACGCAGGCGGACACAGGACCGGGTGGCATCTACGCGCGGCTCGTAGACCTCGGTCACACGGTGGTGCGCTTCCGCG
This sequence comes from Streptomyces sp. NPDC048462, assembly GCF_043200175.1. Taxonomy (NCBI): domain Bacteria; kingdom Bacillati; phylum Actinomycetota; class Actinomycetes; order Kitasatosporales; family Streptomycetaceae; genus Streptomyces; species Streptomyces sp. NPDC048462. Next base: position 50,292 of record NZ_JBICXG010000029.1, on the reverse strand, counting down.
AGGAGATCCGAGGCCGGCTGCCAACAAGCTCCGAGGCTGCGGCACTCGGCATGTCTGATGAGCGGTCCGTGATCAAGCTCTGCCGTACGGCCTTCGACCGCGAGGAGCGCGTCGTCGAGATCAACGAGATGACCCTCGACAGCGCCTCGTACGTTCTGGACTACGAATTCGATGCCTAACCGTTCGATGCCCTGCATCGCCGCCCCCTGACTGGTTGTCTTGTGGGGCCAATCACACCGGCGACAGCAGAGACGGAACATCACAGCGGCTTGTCGAAGCTCGTGCGCATCGCTGTTCACGGGTTTTCAACATCCACGTACACATGGGATTTGGGGACCGAGCCCTAGGCTCGCGCCCATGCATATGACGGAGGGGCAGAGGATGGCGAAGCAACGAGCGGGATGGCGGCCCGACCGGCTACTCGAGCAGCGGGAGGCTCACGGGCTGACCCTGGAGAAGGCCGGCGAACGCCTCCGGGAGGTTGCCGAGCGGGCCAAGCTGAAGGGCATCCCTGCCGCGAACCCTCAGACGTTGTGGCAGCACGAGCAGGGCGAGGTCTACCCGGGCCCGCACTATCGGCGGGCCTACTGCCTCCTGTACCGCGCCACCGAGCCTGACCTTGGCTTCCGGACCGCTCTGCCGGGTGAGGAGACGTCTTTCAAGCTCACACCGATGGACGACCGCCTCAACGGGTCGCACGTCCTGGCCGTCGAACGTGCGATTCACCGCATCGCTCCGGGCTCGGGGGAAGCTGATCACTTCGACCTCCAGCAGCGCATCATCGATGCCTGGAAGCGGAGGCACACTGGCGGCGATCCGCACCGCCCGGTCCTCATCCTGGTCGGCGGATACGCGGGCAGCGGTAAGACCGAGCTGGCCCGGTTCTTCGTTCAGCTCACCGGCTGGCCGCTGCTCGACAAGGACCCCCTCACCCGTCCTCTCGTCGAACGGCTGTTGGTCGCGCTGCGCGGCGACGCGAACGACAGGCACACCGATCTCTACCGCGAGCAGGTCCGCCCGGTGGAATACAGCTGCCTGATGCAGTCAGCCATGGCCAACATCAAGTGCGGGATCAGCACCGTGTTGACCGCGCCGTTCATCGGCGAGATGACGGATCCGGAATGGATGGAACGTCTGACGAACCGGTGCTCCGCGATGGGCGTCGACGTCTTCCCCGTATGGGTTCGCTGCGATCAGGAGTCGATGCGGGAGTACATCACCTTTCGCTCCGCTGCCCGGGACGCGTGGAAGCTGGCCCGCTGGGAGGAGTACCTCGAAACGATCGACCTGGAGCTGCGCCCGGCCGTTCCGCACCTGGTCGTCGACAACCGCATGGGCACTGCGGTCTCGCTCGCTGATCAGGCCCGCCAGGCGATGGGGTCGATGTACGCATGAGCCAAAAGCAGAGCGTCATCCTGTACGGACCGCCGGCCTCGGGGAAAGACACCATCACCCACGCCTTGGCTGAACTCGATCCGCGGTACAGCCAGTTCGCCCGCCTCAAGGTCGGCACGGGCAAGAGCGCCGGCTACCGCATGGGCTCGGAGGAGCAGCTGCGGCAGCTGGAGGCCGCGGGCGACGTCGTCTACGTGAACGCCCGGTACGGCAACACGTACGCGATCGACAGGCCCGGCGTCGACGCAGCGTTCGCGGCCGGGGTGCCCGTGGTGCACCTCGGGCAGGTCGATGGCATCCGCGCGCTGGTCAACGGCTACCCGGCCGACTGGTCGGTGGTGCTGCTGTGGTGTCCGCGCGAGGTGACCGAGCAGCGGTCGGCGGAGCGCGGCGACAGCGACACCACGGCGCGCCTGGCGGCGTGGGACGCGACCCGCGCCGATCTGGACAATCACCCGGGTACGAACTGGGACCTGACCATCGACACCGCGACAGCGGGCCCGAAGGAGTCAGCGCGGCTCATCGACCAGCTGCTGGCGCAGCGGTCGGGAGTGGCGTCGGCATGAGCGCGGGCTACGGCTGGGCGAGTCGGTCCAGGGCATCGGTGAGCGTGAGCTCGCTGTCGTCCTTGACGTCGTGCCACCGTGCCAGCGTGGTCGCGGCCGCGCGCAGGATCTCCGGTGGAAGGCCGGCGGCCGCGAGCGCGTCGGCGGCTTCCTCCAGCTCCGGGCCCCAGCGCCACGCGCGAGCCGCGGTCTTGGCGACGTACTGCGGCTCGGACAGGTACGAGTCGGTGCGCTTCGAGGCGATCTCGATGAGCTCCTGGTCAACGCCGTGTTCGCGCGCCATCCCAACCGCGAGCGCCACCAACACCCGCGAGGTCTTCTGGAATGCGGCGTACGACAGCTTCAACGCAGACGCTTTCCCCACCTCCGTGCCCAGCACCGCCGTCCGGACTGCGGTGCCCGCGAACAGCGCCTTGATGCACTCGGTCGCGCCGACCGGGCCGGACAGGTACAAGGTCGGAGCCTTGCCGCGCACCGGCGGGGAGCCGACAACCCCGCCGTCCACGACGGTGGCATCCGGTTCGAGCAACGTGGCGATCCGCTGCGTTCGCACGGGGTTGATGGCGTTCGCCTCCACGTACACCCCGGCGAAGTGGTGCCCGGCAACGTTGCGGGCCAGGCCCTCGGCTGCGGCTGGCGGGCAGAGGCTGATGACGATGTCGCTGCGGTCCACCAGTTCGGCCAGCGTGGCCACGGGCGACAGCCCGAACCGGGTGGCGCGCTCCACGGACGCGGTGCTGCGCCCGGTCTCGCACCACAGGACCTCGGCCGCGTTGGTCGCAGCGCAGGCGGCGACGGCGGCGCCCATGCTGCCGGGGTGGAGGATGCCGACGGTCGGCTGGTCCACGGTGCTACTCCCAGGTTTCGTTGAGCAGGATGGTGATGGCGTCGGTGACGTCGTCGACGACGTGGTGAGCGGCGGGAAGTCCGTCGGGCCAGGGGCGTCCGCGCAGCCAGATGGTGCGCAGGCCGGCCTGGTGTCCGCCGCCGATGTCTCCGGTCGGGTTGTCGCCGATCATCCAGCCGCCCTCCGCGAGGCTGACTCCGCACCGAGCGGCACCGAGTTCGAAGAGACGCCGGTCAGGCTTGCGGATCTCCAGGTCGCCCGAGGCGGCGACGCCGTCAACCAGGGGGGCGAGGCCGGTCCTGGTGAGTTTGGCCCGCTGGATGTCGCCGGCCCCGTTGGTGATGATGCCGATCGTCCAGGCGGCCGCGCGCAGGCGGGCCAGGCCCTCGAGGACCTCGGGGCGGCAGGTGACGGCGGCCGACATGAGGTCGACGTACTCCTGCCACAGGTCTGCGGCCGATGCCTCCAGGCCGAAGGCGTCCCGCAGCCGGGCGAAGTCGTTGGCGGTTGCGCGGTCGGCCAGCTCGATGCGCAGCCACTGTCCGGCGTCTGGGGAGAGGGCGCGGGAGCGGCACAGGCACGTCAACGCGTCGCTGAGCGCCGACTGTCGGTCGGTCAGCGTGCCGTCCAGGTCGAAGAGCGCGAGTTGGGCGGTCACGGTCACGGACGATACCCGGCTGCTGTCGACCGGGATCCGTTGGCTGCCAGCTTCATTGTCTTGGGGGAGGAGTGCCATGGCAGAGCTGCGTGCATGCGGAGGTCGCGTGACGTTGGGGGAGCGGGAGGTCCGCTTCCTTTCGGAGATCCCGCACGGGTCGCCGTCGCTCGATGTGGACCTGGAGTGCGAGCTGGAGTGCGGACACAGGGGTCCGCACCACAGCATTGGGGACACGTCGCATTCGTTTGGTGCGGGGCGGCTAGCCAACGGCGAGGCCGTGGCCTGGTGGGTGCGTTGGGACGACTCCACTGGTCGGCGCGACGTGGTCCCTATGGGGAACTGCCCCGTGGAAACAGCTCGGGGTCAGGTCTTGTCCGAGGTCTGCATCTTGTTCGACAGGCACCCGGGCCGTCACACCTTCGAATGGGAGGCCCCGGGGTGATGGGCACGTTCGCGATGCTCCGGCCGCGTAGCTCCGGGTTCCGCAACAGCGGGGAGCGATCGAGAACAGATGTGACCTCCGCAGGCACCACGCTCGTTCTAGGTACCGAAGATCGCTTGGGTGATGTATGTTTTCGGGGATGGTTGCCTACGGTGGAGGTTCCAGTGTCTGACCCGCTGAGGCGAATTGACGCCCTGGTGGAGGAAGACGTCCTCCCCGAGCCAGCCGTTCGGCAGCGCCTCAGGCTTGCGGCCGGCCTCACCCAGACCGAGGTCGCCGACGCTATCGGCGTGAAGCGCCTCGCGATCTCACAGTGGGAGGCTGGGCGAGCACAGCCGCACCGTGGAAATCGCCGTGCGTATGCCCATCTCCTTCGGCGGCTGGCGGAGAAGCATCCCGAGGCCGCTATCGAAGTGGCGTCCGATGAGGGATGACTTCACGGCCGTGGCCGCTTCCGCACATGCTGACGCCAGCCTCCGAAGGGGGGTTGGGATGACCTAGCGGCCATCGACCGCGCAGCCGAGAAGCGGATTTACCACCCGCTGGCCTCGCGCGGCCCGTCTACCGACCGGCTTACCACCGTGTCGGTCTCGCCCAGGTCCCAGTTCGCGCTGGTCCTGAGCTGCGGCTACCAAGCCGCTCGTTCCACAACGGCCCCTAACCAGGGCCATCCACAACCGGCCACTAACCACGGCCACCACAGCCAGATCAGTACCGCCCGCTTCACCGGAGCCCCCACCACAGGGGTCTTCGCGATCCGCAAGCAACCAAGAGAGAGGAGAGATCTCCCCCACCCGGTCGGTGTGTGCCCGCTTCTCACGAAGGGGGCGGGTCTCACCCATCTGCAAAAACATCCATCCGGCGATACGCCGACTGGTACAGAGAGGCGGTCGTTCTCATAGTGCACGAGAGTGGTGTCCCCTGTCAGCTTGACCCTGTCCGTTTCACCCCGGTTCAGGCGCGGCGGTCGTCCCGTGTGACTGAATCGCCGTACGGTTCATCCCCTCTTTTCCTGTTCGTACAGGAAGAGGGTCTTCCGGTAGGAAGCTACAAGCACGGTGCTTTCGGGGCGGTCTCGCCGGGCTCGCTCGCGGCGCTGGCCGTCCGGCTCGTACACCCGCTCGCGGACGTCGTCCGCAACTCCGTCGACGGGACCGTCCTCGGGGGCGGCTTCCCATGTGACGGGACGCGATCTGAAGTTGTTGCCCGCCGTGCGGGAGCGACGGGGGCAATCGGGGTTCGCCGGCCTCTGTCCACAGGCCGCCTCGTGCAGGCTCGGCAGGTGGATGACAAATCGAGCGTTTCGGCTGCTCAGGGGGGTGTCTGCTTTGGCGTGTACACCGGCCCCATGCAGACGCAGAAGATCGCGGCCCGTACGGGTTCCGCTCTCGCCGGGGCGGTGGGCCGATGAGCGCCGTGGCGGCACCGACCGCGCTCCCGCGCCCCCGTACGTTCGTCGGCGGGGCTGCGCGCCGACGGCTGCGGTCGGTCCCGGCACAGGCCGGGCCGGTCGCGCGGCTGGAGGTGGGCAACCCGCTCCAGCTGACCGAGACGATGCGCACCCGGCTGCTCGCGGCCGTGCGCGCCCTGCTGTCGGACCCCGGCCTGAAGGGTGCGGACGACCCGGTGCGCCTGGCGGCCGTCGTGCTGATGGCGAAGGCCAAGGTGGCGAAGAACTACCGCGCGACCGTCACCGCGAAGGAGCTCGGTCGGTGGGTCGGGCTGAAGCCGTCCCGGATCGGACACCACGTCCTTCCGCAGCTGCGTGACCGTGGCGTGCTCGGCTCGAACGAAAAGGTCAGCCCGATCGGGCGGGTGACGGGCCTGAAGTGCTGGGTGATCCCGATGTACCGGGCGCAGCACGGCGGGGACCGTCGGCACGCCCTGGCGCTGTCGCGGGTGGATCTGGTCGTGCTCCTGGCGCTGATCGAGGCGTTGTTCGCGCCGGGCTGGAATCACAAGGACGGCCGGGTGACCCCGGCCGGGATGCTCGCGGACCGTACGGGGCGCGGGGCAGCGACCGACCGGCTCGGGCTGCTGCTGATGGTGCTGTCCTCGAACGCGAAGGGCTGGCTGCCGTTGTGCTCGGGCAGCGTGGACACCGAGCGGGGCCGTCCAGCGGCGACGGTGGCGCAGCTGCTGGGCTGCTCGCCGGCGGGCGGGGCGAAGGTGCTCTCCCGGCTCCAGGAGCAGGACGTGCTGTCGGTGGACCGGCGGGATACGGCGTCGGGGCTGAACGCGCGCAGCCGGGTCCGGCTCCTGCCGGTCGCCAAGGCACACGGGATCGCCGTCCGGGAGGCCCGCGAGGTCGCCGACGCGGTGTTTTCAGACCTCGCCGTTACTGCATCCGGCGATCTTGAGGCGACGATGGAGGCTGTGACCCCTGTGGTTACTGGGGTTCAGGGCGCCGGGGAGGCCCTGGAGGCAGGTTCGGCAGACCGCGCCGATGCTGCACACCTTCACGCCTCTCACGCTTCTGTGGTTACTCCCGGTGGGTCTCTCTCGCTCTCTGGTGGCTTTTCCGGCGAAGGCCGTGGTGGGTCCGGTGATCTGCCGGACCGCGCGTGCGTGCGCGAGGACGGCGGCCCGCTCCGCGGGGAACAGCCGAAGAAGTCCCCGTCGATCAGCAGCGAGAAGCCCAGCCTCGGGCCGGTGGCCGGTGCTCCGGTGCGGGTCGTGGACGGTGCGGGCCAGGGCAGGCAGCAGCGGGGGAGGGTGCCTGGGCCGCCGAAGGATCTGCGGGTCGTCCTGGCCCCGGTCGACCTGGTCTGGGCGCGCCTGGAGCGTCCGGCAGCCCGGAAGCTGGTGGAAGCTGCGGCGGGCAGCGAGCTGGAGCGGGTGATCGGTTTCGCCGGTCGCACGGATGCGCCGCAGATCCTCGCCGACCGGCTCGCCCGGCGCCTGGACGAGCAGATGCGGCTGGGCAAGCCGATCGTCGACCCGGTGGGCTGGCTGATCGGCCGGGGCCTGCCGCAGCGCCAGCTGTGCGCGGAGCCCCGGTGCGATGAGGGCGCGCTGCTCGATTCCGGCCGGGACTGCCCGCGCTGCGAGGACCGGCAGGCAGAGCGCCGCGCCCAGCGCCGCACGGTCGCGGCCGCCGTCGACACCGCAATGCCGCACGCCTCGGAGACCGAGCGTCGTACGGCCACCGAGCAGCAGCTGCATCAGGACGTGACCGCCGAAGCGTGGGCCAAGGCCCGCCGCTGGGAGCAGGCCCGTGGGCAGCGGGCCGCCGCAGCTCAGGCCCGTGCCGCGGCCTCGCAGCCGGCCGACGACGTCCCGGCCGCGCCGGTGGCACCGGTCGTGCTGCCCGCGCCGCGCCCGGTCGCCGTCGTTCCCGCTCCGGGGCCGGAGTTCACCGACGCCGACGTCGACCAAGAGCTGGTCCTCGAGGAGCTCACCCGGGAGCAGGTCCTGGACTGGCGCGACCGCGCCGCCGCCAACCACCAGCTCGTCCACGATCACATCGACCGGTACGGCGAGCTGTCGGCGCAGCGGTTGTTCACCCGGGCGTTCGTTTCCCAGGTGCAGCGCCTGTCCGGCCTCGGACACCTGGATCTCGGCTACTCCAGCTGGGGGCAGGCGTGAGCGGCGGCGAGCCGCCCGGCGTCGACCTGGCCCGGGTCGCGCTGCGGGCCGCGATGGAGGCCGCCCGTAAGAACGGCACCGACCCGAAGGCGAAGAAGCAGCCGCGGCCGGTGCGCACGGTGCGCCGCGACGGGCGCGACCACCGGGCGGTCCTGCGTGACGGCGCCCTGGGCCCAGGCCGGCAGGATCTGCGACGTCAGGATCGCCTCGTACTGATCCTTGGCCAACTCGACGGGAACGATGCCCTCGTCTCTCATCACCCGTTCCACTTCCCTCTCCTGCAGCCTGCTGCCTGATCCCGGTTGGTGTTCGCTCCTTCGTGCCCGTGTCCGGCGGGTAGCCGGGCACGGGCACGAAGGAGGAGGTTCTACTCGGCGTCCAGCTGGCTGCGCAGCTTGTCGAGGGTGACTCCGTCGCGGGTCTGCCACAGGGTCCAGCCGTTGATGACGTTCCCCGTGACCGCCTCGGCGGCCTTGGAGGGGGAGGGGAACGTCGAGGAGTGGCCGTCGACGATCAGCTGGCCGTCGGCGGTCACGACCGCCCGGCCCGACCGGTTCGCGCGGCGCTGGTGGAACGTCAGCTCAGACCCCGATTCGAGGAGTCCGGCCTGCATCAGGGCGGCGAGGGGCCCGTGCGGGACGACGGTGGCCGGCTGGGAGGAGGTCTCGCCTCCTCCGAGGGTGAGGGTGACGTGGATGGTGTCGTCGTTGCTCGCGCTCGCGAGGCTCGCGATGACGGCGGGGTTGAAGTGGATGCTGAGGGTGGCCATGAACGCTCCTGCCGGTAAAGGTCCGAGGACCCCATCACTTGCTTTTCCTTTGATCGTAAGCGACATAAGCAGCATGAGTCAACTTCGATTGTGAGCAATTCAGCAGAACTATGGGCTATCAGGCCGCCGCGCCGCGGGCCTACCCCGGCGTCGGCAGGTAGCGAGGGCGACGGGGAGGGCCAGAGGGGCGGTACACGGCGGGTTCCGAAGCCACCGGAGCGAGCAAGGTCGGGCTCCGGCGTCGGCAGACGCTTCGCCGTCAGGCTGCGGGTGGCTGACTGGAGGGCACGGCTTGGTCGGCGGGCTGGTCCAGCTGCTGCTGGCGGCGCCGCTGCTCGTTGCGGTGCTCCTCGACGCGCTGGGTGAACAATTTCAGGGCCTGGGGCCGGTCCTGGTCGTAGTTGCTGTAGGGCCCAATACCGAGGTTGAAGGCGTTGACTTCCTCCTCGATGGAGTCGGCGGTCTGCAGCAGGAAGTAGCTGCGCTCGCGGTACTTGTAGTAGCCGGTGAACGCAGCGGACAGCGTGACGGCAAAACCGATCGCGACGATCGTCACGTTCTGCCAGGTCAGCTTCCCTCCGGTGTCCAACGCGGCCACAGTCGTCGTCGCTGCGGAGCCGATCATGATGAAGTTCTGCAGCGTGTTGTGGACGTGTCGATACTTTCGGCTGTCTGTCCTGTGCTGCTCAATGACGTCCGCAGCATCCTCGCGGTAAAGACCCCGCTGGAGGTCAAGCGAAGTTCCGCGCAAGGCACTCACGATGCGCGCTGATCCCCGTGTCAGGTCGAGCCGATCCTCCAGCTCGGCCGTGCTCTCCTGGGGGCCTCGTCGTCGCTTGTCGGCTTTGACCCCTCCCAGGCACAGTGCGATGACGATGGCGAACCCAATGTCGGGCCCGATGAAACGGGCGGGCGTCTCCCAGATCCAGGCCGTCCAGCCGACGCTGGCCAGGAGCGAAAAGGCGGCCACCGACAGAGCCACCGTCCGAACCCGTGCGACAGATTGCGCGCGGCCAAGTTCTCGCTCAGCCTTCGCGAGATCCCGGTAGACGTCGAGGCCCTCGGCTTCCCGCATGGCCGCTTCCCAACGCGATTGCTCTTCAGGTTCTTCGTCTGGCGCCACCTCGCTGCCAGGCTCTTGTTCACGAATGCCCTCGGTCATTGCCTGTGAGATCCGTTCTTCTGCGGCCCGCATCCGGCTGGGCGCGTCGTCGTCGAGGCTCCGTGCCATGGAATCAGCGGGCGAACGCTTCGGTCAGGCTGATGCGGTAGCCGTTCTCTTCCATCAGCACGACGGTGACGCCGAACGGATCGGGGTGATCCAGCTCGATGGGGGTGAAGGAGAAGTTCACCGCGGCCTGGATCGGCGGCACCAGCTCGCCGCCGGGCTGCGGGGCGGGGGCCGGCCTCCAGTCCGGGGCGACCGCCGCCCAGCCCTCGGGGCTGCGGGACAGGAACTGCTCGGTGTAGGGGAACTGGTACAGCACGTGCCCGGCCGGAGTGGCGAGCACCATGTTCAGGCACGGCGCCGGGCCGACGATCGGCAGCTCGCAGGCGGTGGCGACGTCGTGCGTCTCCCAGGCGAGGACCACCTCGTCCGCACCGGCCGCCGCGGCGATGTTCGCGAGTTCCGCGATCCCGGCGAGCGCGTCCTGGCCGACCTTGAGCGGACGGCCCCAGACCAGCCCGACCAGCTCGCCGCGCACCAGCGGCATCATCAGCGGGCTCGGCACGCTCCCCTCGCCCAGCGACGCGCTGTACGTCTCCTTCGCGACGCTAACCAGACCGTTCCACATCAGTGCATCCACGGGAGCCCCCTCCACCTGCCGTAACCGATCAACGCCGACCCTGCCACTCAGGGCGATGCCTGTCAGCGAGATGATCAGCCAGCTCCCGGCCGGATGCGGTGCGAACCAGGCTGTGGCCGACCAGCTGTGGACCGCCGCATCACTCAACAACCCGAGGCGCGGACAACGACGCGTCGCACCGTATCCATCACCTCGTCGGTCAGTCGTTTCGCCTCGGCCTGGACAACCACCGAGATCGATGGCACGTCCGACGGAGCGCCCACTCGGTCAGTTCCTCCGGGACTCCCAGCAGGTGGAATGGGGTCCGGCTGTGCCGGGTCAGCCACGCCCGGTGCTCAGCTCCGCGGCGGTGTGACTGAGCGCTGTACCTGGCCCGGATTGACAACTCCGATGCACAGATTCGGCCCGACGGTGACGCCGAGCGCGAGCTGGCCCGCCTGCTCGCGTCGACCAGCGGAACGGTGCCTCGGACGTGGCCCGCTGCGGCTTCGAGGACTCAGCGCAGCACAGGAGCGCCGGGCGCCTGCGCATCGGAGATTTCGATCAACCAGTCGAAGACCATCTGCCCCTCGCTGATGCGTCCCGCCAGCGCCGGGTATCAGCTGCTGAGGTCGAGCATGCCCCACGCGGTGAACGGCTCGGCCTGGACGTAGATCCTGCTTCCTCGGCCGACGACCCGTCGGCGGCCCGGGCGGTGCCATCAGGGAGGGTGAGCAGGCCGACGTGCGTTGGCTCGATCGATGATTTGGTGAGCTGGCCGTGAGCGAGTCGGTCCTGCTCCTCGCCGTAGCCGCCGTAGAAGGCCACCTGATCTCCGTGGACAGCCACTGCCTTGGCGCCCCGTATCTGGTTCGTCCAGACCCTCACGGGCTGTTCGCGTCGGTCGGGGCGTATCTCAGCGAGCGGGAAGTCCGTGTAGGTGCAGGCCCAGGCGGTGGTGCCCGACACGTTCAGGGCGTAGCAGTCGAAGAGACCGGGGATGTCGGCACTGTCCGACGCCCACATGGGGTGGCCTGTGGTGCTCCATCGGCGGATTCCGGACGGGTTCTCGTCGAAGTGCCCGACCCAGATCAGGCCGGCCTCGTCCACGAGCAGGTGCTCGATGGCGTCTCCGACGGAGAAGGACGAGGTCTCCTGGCCGAGTCCGTCGAAGAGCTGGACCTGGTTCCCGTCCTCGTACCGACGGGCGCGAGACGCAGCGACGACGAATCCGCCGTCGGGCAGGCGGTCCAGATGCGGCCAGCGGGCCCGGACGGCGCGCAGCTCGGTAAGTCCGACGGCGCCGTCCGGATGGACGGATACGACCAGGGCGTCGAAGACCCGGGCATCGCCGCCGGGCTGCGGAGCGTGTTCGGCGAGCAGCCATTGGGCGACACCGAATACGTCGACGGTACTGGTCAGGACGTGGTGGTCGTGGTGAGCTCGGGGGAGGTGGGCGTAGGGAGTGAGGGCGGTCGTCTGCACGGGCGGGCTCTCCTGGGTGGGCAGTCACGGCCATCGGGCGCTGCGGTGAGCGGCGGGCGGCGGTGCGCGAGCGGTAGAGAGGGGAGCGGGGCGCCTAAACGGCATGTCCCTTTCTGGTCGTCATGAGGTGATCATTGTCGACGTCCCACCTCGTGACTAACTCTTTCGTCGCGCGGCCCCCATAAGACCTGTGACTGAGCGCTCCACTTGGCCCTTACGGCCAACCCGAACGCTCAACGGCGGGACCGACGAGCTTGGCCTTCGGGGGTCAGGTGCCACCCAGGCCCCACGCATCGAGTCCGCCGTAGATATGGGTCCTGAGGCAGTGGGGGGCGTCAAAGCCCGAGGCTTCGCCGCGGTAGACGGCGATCAGGGAGTCCTTGCCCCGCCACCATGTGTCAGCAAGTCCCTGGACTTCAGGTACCGGCTCGAATCCGTCGAGGCCCAGCTCCTCAACGGCGCCACCCTTGATCTTCGTGATCGTCTTGGCCCAGTAACCCGCATGGGCGGCCAGAGCCAGGGCTTCCACCCAACCCTCTGTGCTGGCGTGTAGCGGTGTCCAGTGGTCGGCGTCGATCCCGAACTCGCCTCCCGGCCCGATCATGAACCCGTAGGCCATCGAGACGCGACAGCCGCCTGCCGAGAACCGCCATCCGCCCACGGCCGAGCCTTCGGGCACATCGGCTTCCAGAACCCGCGGGCCGCCCTCGTATGCGGGGGCAGGGGGCAGAGCGATGCCGCCCCAGCGCTCTTGGAAGGCCACGGCCCGGTCGATTTCCGCAGGCGGTATCCCGTGTCCGAGCCATACCTCCCGATAGAGCGTGAGGTCGCGGCGGGGAACACGCAGCCCGTGCCCCTCGACGAAGTAGCGGGCTCGTCGGCTCAGGCCTTCAGGCGCCTGAGGAATCAGTGGCAATCGAGTGTCCGCCGTCATCACTTCTGCCTTTCGCAGGGAGAGGTTGATTCGGCCGGGCGCGGCGGTGCCTATGGCTGCGGAGAGCGGGACCAACGGACGGGGTCGCCGCCGGCGCCGCCGGTGAGCCAGGAACCGTCACCCAGGGGAACCAGCTCGTATGGGTTGCCCACCTCGACGGTGATTTCGCCGCTCAGCGTGCCGGTGCGTACGTCGACCAAGTGGTAGCGGAACCACTCCTCCTCGCCCTGACTCTCACCACCCAGGGTGACGACGGCCGTGTCCTCGGCCAGGTAGCCGCCGCTCCATTCCACGAAGGACTCCTCCGGGTCGTACCCGAAGGCTTCAATGGGGAGGGTGAAGAGCACGCCCCCGTCGGGGTGATCGTGGAAGGCGACGTCCGCCTGCCCGTGGTCCACGGTCATGAACTGCTGCCCTGACGGCGCCAGGTCTATCAGGCAGCGGTCCGACCACGGGTACGTCACGAACTCCGGCTCGCTGTCCGCCCCGCCCGTACCCCGGAGAATGACGGAGCCGTCCTGGCCCTCACCAATGTCGAGGTAGACGCTGCCGTCCACGGGATGCACGTGGTGGAAGGCACCGTGCCCGACCGTCTCCAGCTCCCGGCGGGCGACAACCACACCACTATCGGCGTCGTGCACCACCCACTGGTCCCCGCCCCCGCGTCCCGCCATCGCGTCCGGCCGGTAGACCCACACTGTCCGGCCGTCCTGAGACAGCGCACAGCCAGGCCGGTGGCCATGGCGTACGTCAGAGTGCGGCTCGAAGTCCAAGGCCCACATAAGGTCGCCGGCACGCGTGAGGCAGACGACTCCGTTCAGCGTCGTGTACACGACCCGCTCCAGATCCTGCCGGACCACCGACGCTACGACCTCCTCGCCATCCCGCAGCTGGAAGACCGCTGCGGGCTCCAGCGGCCCGTAGACGCCGACGCCCACGACGTAGGCGTGGATCCGCCCGTCGCGGTGACGCGTGATGACCTTCGGTGGCGGCTGAGGAATCATCCGCTGAGGCTAACGCCCAGGCCAGGCTGCTCAGGAGCGGGGGCGGCGGGCGCCCGAGCAGGGTAGGCGCGGGTCAGCTAGAGCGCGAAGTGGCCATGCGTATCGGTCGGTCAACTCCTATGAATGAGCGCGATATCTGGCCTGGCAGGAGCCTACTGGCTCACCGGGCGCACGTACCTGGTCACCATCGGGCCGCGACCTCGAAGCCGCCCTCGACCGCGCCCGAGCCCGCTTCGGGTCCGGCGTCGCAGGCAGCGCAGCCGCATACCGCCGCACACACCCTGACCCGAGCAGCATCCGCACAGACGGATAGGCCGTACGGCCCGCCGGGCGGGCGTCTCGGCCGGGATGCTTTCAGGATCAGGCATGCGGACACGCAGGATCATGAGGCCGCCGATCCACCGCCCCCGGCGGCGGCCGACGAGTCACCATCCGTGGGGCAGATCGCTAGCCTCGCCCACGACGTCGTCGAATTCTCCACCGAGCCAGGCCTTGTGTCGGATGATGTTCACACCATCTGACGCGGAGGCACACTTGATCATCACTTTTGATACGAATGCATTGAACCAGCTGCCGGCGGAAGGGCCGCGAGCTGACATCATTCGGAAGCTTCGGCAGTCGGGGCACCACAGGGTGACTGTGACCTGGATGGTGCTGGAGGAGTTGGCCGCGCACCAGGCGGCGCTTTATCCCGTCAAGCACCAAGCCGTCGTGAACACCCTGGAGAGACTGCGGGAGGTGCTTCCATGGGAACTGGAAAGCTCGGTGGAGCCTTTTGACCTCGAACGATACCTGGATCACTGGCGGAAGCTCTATGACGAGATCTTCGAGGTGATCGAGACCAGCCCGGAGGTCTCGCGTAGGGCGCTCTCTCGTGAGGCGATGGCCCTTAAGCCAGCGGGGCGGGCCAAGGACTACTCCAAGGGTGCTCGCGACGTGGCGATCTGGTTCTCGATCCTGGAATTCCTCAAAGCGAACCCGGACGAGCACGTTTGTTTCGTCACCGATAACACGAACGATTTCGGCGACGGGGTCGTCTATCCGTACCCGATGAACGAGGACCTTCGGGGCTTGGAGGATCGACTCACTCGACTCAGTGACTTCGATCAGGTCGTTTCCCATTTCACCAAGGAGGTATCCGGGAAGGATGCGGAGGAGACTGCGCGTGAGCTGCTTACATCGCTATCCGTGCGGGGCAAGGTTGCGCAGACCGCTGTGGAGGTGCTCAGTTCTCCGACCGGTTTTGTGGGTCTCGGTGCCGCCGATGCTGCTGTCGAGTGGCGTGAGTGGCTGGCCTCGCCAGAGGTAGAGCTGCTCAGCGTCACGGACGTCACCGGACACGAGATCGAGGGGGACGTCTGGTACACAGCCAACGCGAAATGGCTGCTGTACGGGCTCGCGGCTGACGGTCCGGACTCTGACGCCCAATACGTCGCCTGTGTATGGGAAATGAAGGTCTTGTTCTCCACGTGCGACGGGGACGAGACGCCGACGCTCCTCAAACCGGGCGAGCCGTCGGCCCCGGACGCGTCCGACTCGACGAGCATGAAGATCCTGCAGCGTCTGAAGGAACGGGTTGTTGGCCTGTCCCGGCGAGCCTTCGGGGGCGTACACGTCGGAGCGTCACCGGCGGAGAGCCTGATCGCTCAACTACTTGCAATGCGTCAATCGACGCTCGACATCGCCAACGGCCCGGTGCAACGGCTTGCTCAGCAGATGGCAGCGTCCCGGGCGGACCTGGCCAACGGCCCGGTGCAACGGCTTGCTCAGCAGATGGCAGCGAACAAGGCAAAGCTCGACATCGCCGCGTTCCTGCCAGATGCAAGTTTCCCTGCCTACCTTGCGGCCGCTACGGGAACAGGACATGTCGCAGAGCCGTCGGTTGCGGATGAGGAGGACCGGACTGAGCAATCGTCGTCAGATGTCACTGCCGATGCCGAGGCCGATCCTGATACCCCGGACGATACTCACGTGGACTGACTAGGCCAGCCGCCGAGGACCGCGCCCGCCCCGGAGGGCTCCAATCGAGCAGTCCCGCGCCAGCGCCGGCAGACGGCATGACCTGACCGAAGAGGTGTGCAACACGAGGGTGCAACATCGGGTTGCAACGCAGGCATGTTGCGGTTCTGACCTGCGCACTCACCGCGAAATGCCTATCGGCCCCTGCAGGCGCGCACGGGTGCCGGCGGGTACGGGTACGTACCCGTACCCTTATGTGATGGGAAGGAGCACGATGATGTCTGATGCCAATGTCCGTATCCCCGAGGAAGCCAAGGACCGGCTCGCCGCGATCGCGGCCTCGGAGGGGTTGTCGCTGCGCGCGTACCTGGCGCGCCTGGCCGAGACCCTGCTGACTCCGGCCGAGCGGGCCGAGCGGGCCGAGAAGACCCGGGCAGTGCTGAAGGAGTGGAACGGCTACGCCCCGACCGCTGCTGAGCAGGACGACCTGGACATTGAGCTGGACCGTCGCCTGGCGCAGGTGACCGCCCGGTGAGCGACGCCATGCACATCGTTCTGGACGATACGGCGATGGCCGCGGCGGGGCAGGGCAACGTTCTGGCATCCCGGCTGATCCACCGGGCCCATGCCGAACCGGGCTGGTTCCTGTACGTCCCGGCCTGCGCGCTCGTGGAGGCGGACCGGGCCCGGCCCGGCACGGCCGAACACCTGGCCTCCCTGCCCGGCATCACCGTCCTGGACCTGGACCTGTCCGCCGCGCTGGCCGTCGCGCAGCAGGAGACCTGGGCCGCGGCTCACAGCCAGTACGCGGCGCAGCCAACGGCTGAGCGTCCCGACGGTGCGATCATCGCCACCACCGCTCCGCACCGGTGGGCGGGAGAGCCGGTCCGCGTCCTGGACCTCACTGCCTGACCACAGCGGCCGAAGCGCGCTATCGGATGCTGCGCAGGTGCTCGCGTCGGTCGGAGACCAGGTTCAGCCAGTGCCAGCGAACGGATTGGTCGCTGCTGAGCCACACCACGGAGGAAGGGCCGGGCAGCGGAAGATCGGCCATGTAGTGGGCGATGTCGACGTAGAAGCTGTGGTCATCGGCCCCTGTGAGCTCCCGCAGGCGGGTGATGACGGCTTGTACGTCGTCCGGCTCGTCCCGGACCGCGTGGTGGAAGGCGAGGGCGAGTTCGAGCGTGGCGCTGGTCGCGGTGATAGCGGCGTCACGGATGCTGGCGCGCAGTGCGCGGGTGGCCTCGAGGTTTTCGGTGGTGCCGGCGTTACGTACCAGGGCTGCGATCTGCACGGTGAGGCTGGTGGCCCGGAGGTCGAGCCCGGTCAGGAGCTGTTGGGCCAAGTGGATCTCGTCGTCGGCGAGGGTGGGGTCGCTGAAGGCCAGGGCGAGAGCGCGCTGGGCCTGGCTGGTGGCGCGTTCGCCGGCGACGCCGTGCTGGTCGGCCTGGTCGCGGGCGGTTGCGTAGGAACCGGCCGCACGGTCGATGTCGCCGTGAGGCCACAAGACGTCACCCAGGACGCGGTGCTGGCGGCCGGCCCAGCCGAGGTTCTCTGCCGCGGCGCGGGCGGCGGGGAAGTCTCCGGCGAGGCGGGCCAGGTGGGCCAGACCGCGGCGGGCCGCAGGGGCGAGGCGGCCGCCCCCTTCCATCACGCGGTGCATTCCGTGCCGGGAGGCTTCGGTGCGTCCGAGGTCGCGTTGTGCCTTGGCCAGGTAGTAGATGCCCATCTCGTCAAGTTCGGCAGGCAGCAGCCCGGTGTGGACGAGTGCGGTGAGCCGGTCCGCGGTGCGTTCGCGGCTCTCGTGTTGGCGGCGGGCGAGCGCGCTGAGCAGTTCCACCAGGGCGTCAGCGGCCGTCTCCGGGGTGTTGGCCGGCTCCTGCCCGGCCGCAGGGCTGAGGGGCTCCCATACGGAGTCGCTGACGTAGGCCCAGGCGGCGTCGGTGAGCCAGCCGAGGTCCAGGCGGAAGTCGCGGGCGAGAGCCAGACCCTGGCGCAGGCACCCGATCAGGAGCATCCGGTCCGATGCGGGGCTGGTGTTCCGCTGCTCACCCAGTCCCGTGAAGGCGCGCTCGGCTGCCTGCTGCCAGTCCCGTGGTGACCAGCGGTCGTCGGTCTGGTCGTCCGCGGTGCGGATGGTGGAGCGGATCAGGGCATGAAGGTGGAACGGCCACAGGCCGAACTCGTTGTGCTGGACGAACGGGCGCTCGATCAGCCGTAGCGCGGGTGCTTCGTGGGTCATGCCCGCGGCCCGGGTCGCCAGAGGCAGGTCGAAGGAGTCCAGCAGCGCGACGGAGCGCAGGACATGGCGTTCTTCGGGGGTGAGGTCGGACAGGGTGCGGGCGATCAGGGCGGGGAAGTCGACGTCGAAGTCAGCAGGCTGTGGCCGGCGGCCGGTACGGCGGATCTCCAGGAACCGCAGCACGGCGAGATCGAGGTAGAGCGGCAGGCCGTGGGAGCGGGCGGCGATCACGGTCCGCAGGTCCTCATCGATGAGAGGCTGACCGCTTCGTGTGAGCCGGCGGGCGAGGTAGTCGGCGCAGTCCTCGGGGCTGAAGTCACCGATCAAGACCTGCCGCGGCGGGCGCGCGGTGACCGCGAGGCGTGGCTGGGGGATGTCGCGGTCGGCCAGGCCGGGCCATGCGGCTGGGCCGGTCCAGTCGAGCTGTCCCTGCAGCCCCGCATCGGCCCACTGCAGCCGGGAGCGGCCGGTGATGACGAAGAACGCGTTCGGCATGAGCCAGACCACGCGCTGCAGGAGGCGCTCCAGGTCTCGGTGGGTGCGGTCACCGGTGTCCTCGAACGTGTCCAGCAGGATCACCGGCACGACCCGCTTCTTGGCCGGGAGCTGGGCGAGCTCCCAGGCCAGCAGGTGTGGGTAGTAGGACAGGGCATCGATGTCGGGTTCGGCCTGCAGGAGGTCGGCCAGCCGTGTACATCCGGCCAGGGCGCGTACGGACCGGCGGTGTTCGCGCAGCGCCCGTACGAGTGAGCCGGTCACTTCGCCGACGACGGATCCGACAGTGCCGGGCAGCAGCAGCGCCTGGGCGATGTCTGCGAGTACGGACTGCATCTGCTGTGGCAGCGCCTTCCCTGCCCGGGCGGCGAGGCCACTGCGGCTCAGGTACTCCTCCAGCGGCTCGCCGGGGTGCTGGTGCTCCCAGTACCGGCGCAATGCGAGGTCGAAGGCCGGCAGCGGATGGCCCAGTTCAGCCAGGGCGAGCCGGATGGTCAGGATGACGCGCTCGAAGTCGGTTCCCGCTGAGCGGGCGAGGTCGACCCGGATCGGCAGAATCCGCCCGCCCGACCAGACAGGAGCGCCCCACTGGGATGGCCGGTGTTCGGCGCCGGTGAGCGCGGCCTCAAGCTTCCGCGACAGCGTGGACTTCCCGATGCCGCCGACCCCGTGGAACACCAGCACGTTCGTACGGGGGGCCTCGAAGTCCGCGACATCGAAAGCCGGGGCTGCGATGTGTTGCAGGTGCTCAGTGAGCGCGGCCGCGACCAGGCCCCACTGCGCCTGCCGGTTCGTGAACGCCTCCTCGGTGACGAGGTGCGGGTCGTTCGTACTGAACAGCGCCCGCAAATCCCGGCCTGCCATGCCACCCCCAGTAGTTGATCAACGGGCCCAACCGGGTCTCCCGGCACGGGCCTTCGGGGACAGCATCTCCTGATCAGCGCCTCGGACACAGCACGGCTTCCCGCCCTTCGCGTGTGTGCCGTCGTGGAGCTCCTGCCGTGCGAGGGGGATTGGGTAGGACAATGACCATCTCCATTCAAGATCAACATCAGAGGTGGTCAGCACCGTGCCGGACCCGAACGAACAACCCCAGGACGTCGACTTCTCGCACCTGGAGGGTGGTGAGGACCAGCAGGCCGCAGGCATCGTGCGGGACGTCGTGCTCTGGTACAACACCCAGCTCGCGTCCGAAATCCGCTCACCGGCCCCCGACGACGAGCTGATCGAGAAGCTGAAAACCGAGCGTGAGGCCGCACTCGCCGATCAGGCACAGCTGGTGACCGCCGACCCGCCGGAGGCGGCCCGGATTGCCGCGGTCTACGCGGCCCGGCTGAAGGAGCTCAACGAGTCGTAGGCCCGGCGATGCGGAACGGGCAGGGGCCAGACGATCGGGTGCGGCCGGTCGATCCGGGCCGGCTGTGCCCGCAGCGGCATCAACGGGCGGGCGAGCGCCACCATCTCATCGAGCTCGGCGCGGTGCCGGGGCAGCGCCCGGCGCAGCGCATGGTGGAGCTGGAGGAACGATGCAGCCTCCTGCTCGGTGTACGGGCGCTCCCGTTCCGCGGCCAGGGCCCACGATGCCCGTCCCGCGCCGCCGCCGGCTTCGTGCCGCATCAGGGCGTGTCCGTCGCGCCGGATCACGGTGATGGCGGCGATCTGCGGATGGTGTTCGGCGACGTCGACGACGTCGGGCAGCGCACGGAAGCACGTGCCGTGCCCAGCCCGTGTGGTGAATCGGCCGATGCCGCCGATCTGGAGGGAGCGGGCGTAGCGCAGAGCTGTTGCCTGCAGGCTGTCCGCCTCGCGGACGGCCAGGACCACGAGCTCGACCGGGTAGCCGCCAGCGGCGAACGGGAGCGCGCTGTTGAGGAATTCCGTCACGCTGCCGGGGGCGGCCTCGATGAGGACGTCGCCGCTGCGAGCCCGTACGTGAGCCTCGGCTTCGGCGAACCAGGCCCGGTAGTCGGCCCGGATCGCTGCGCCGGCGTTCCTGGGGTCGTCGCGCAGCAGCTGGTAATAGTCGGGGTGTGAGATTTTGAAGTCGTCACCCATCAGGTGCGTCGTTCCTTGGCGCATCGCCCGCCGGACCATCCTGGTGGCGAGCAGCTTGCCGGCGCCGGGCTGGCCCAGTACGTACACCGCCCGAGGATCCTCCCGGGCGATGATGCCGTTCAGGTACGACGGCGCGATCAGCTCGTCGAAGACCCACCGGTGTTCGGCGTTGGAGAGCCGGTGGTAGTCGACTCCGGGAGACTGCCGGCGGGGCTGGGCGATGCGTCGGACCGGTTCGGCGAGCGCCGCGGCCCGTCCGACGTCCCGGTGAACAGCCAGCCGTTCGTCCTCGGGCAGGTCGCGGTGTACGCGGACCTCGGCATGCGTGAGGTCACGGTGGAAGGCTGCCGTCTCCCGGGCGCTCCACGGCCGGCGCTGCTCGTGCAGCACGGCTCGGTCAGCTGCGATCCGGCGCTGCCACGTGCCGCCCACGAGCTCGTTGTCGTACAGGACCGTGCCGTCGCGCCGGACCACGGTGATCCGGTCAGCCAGCAGCTCTGCCTCGACAGCCGACAGCGTTTCCGGTAGCCCCGCTGTGCAGGTGTCGAGGTTGTCCCACGCCACGTACCGGCCGCCTTCACCGTTGGCTACCCCGGTCAGCAGCCGGTCCAGGGTTCCAAGCTGACTCCAGGCTTCCGCGGTCGCGACCACGACGATCTCGATCCGGTGCCCGGACTGCCGGTAGGCCGCAGACGCGGCCCGGAACTCCGAAGGAGAGGCAAGGGCTGACTCGACGACCGCGTCGAAACGGTTCGTACGAACATGCTCTTCGACCTGGGCCTGCCAGCGGCTCGTGTCCGGTCGAACGTTCACACCCGCGGTGCGGACATCAGCGGCCAAGAAGCCGGCGTACTCACGGTGAGCGAGCTTGTAGAGGTCGCGGCAAATCCTCACGGCACCACCCCGGCGGGCGAGCGCAGCCTCGATCAGATCCGCAGCCTGTGTCTTTCCAGCGCCGGGCTGACCACCCACGATGACGACTACAGGATGGTCCTGACTGAGCACACCATCCGCCCATTCCGGCAGGATCGTCCCGGCCAGCACCTTATAGCTTTCCTCGCGAGACAGCGCAACCGAAGCGTTCGCCTGCTCCCTCACCATTTTTTTCCCTCCCCCGTGTATCTACGGCCGTTTCCTACAGCCCAGCAAGGGGACTGCGATCTTCAGCCGAC
Organism: Streptomyces sp. NPDC048462; assembly: GCF_043200175.1. Classification (NCBI taxonomy): domain Bacteria; kingdom Bacillati; phylum Actinomycetota; class Actinomycetes; order Kitasatosporales; family Streptomycetaceae; genus Streptomyces; species Streptomyces sp. NPDC048462. The sequence continues at coordinate 28,894 of NZ_JBICXG010000029.1, read as the reverse complement.
CCTACCAATGATGAGCGATCCATGAGCGATTCATGAGCGATCCAATCTGGTCGCTCCTTCGGCGCCGCCACCCACCCCTGGGGCCTGGCTATTCCTCGTCAGTGCCTCCAGGAGTCGGGTCGGTCGTCGCACAGTGGGAGGCGGGGGACGGAATCGACCGTTTTCGCCCCCTGAGCTCTACGGAGCTGGGGGCAGCCACGCGGAAGGCAGGATGACCCCCGCGAGAACAGGATTGCCGGCTGCGGGGAGAAGCCCATTTGGAACTGACCCTGTGACGTCGCGGAAGTCCATGGTGCTGCCGGTGAGCTCCGCGCCGCGGAAGTCCACGCTGAAACCACCGGAGAACTCCGAGCGGCGGAAGTCCACGTTGCCTCCGGAGAACTCCGCGCGTTGGAAGGCCACGTTGCCATTGGTGAACTCCGAGCGGCGGAAGTCCACGTTGCCTCCGGAGAACTCCGAGCGGCTGAAGAGCACGTTGCCTCCGGAGAACTTCGCGCGTTGGAAGGTCACGGTGCCGCTGGTGAACTCCGAGCCGCGGAAGTCCACCGTGCCACTGGAGAACACCGAGTCGCGGAAGGTCACCGTGTCTCCGGAGAACACCGAGTCGCGGAAGGTCACCGCGCCACCGGAGAACGTCGCGCCACTGAAGGCCACCGTGCCGCTGGAGAACACGGTGTCGCTTGAGAACACCGAGCGACTGAAGTCCACCGTGCCACCGGAGAAGACCGAGCTGCGGAAGTCCACCGTGCCGCTGGAGAACACCGCGCCGCGGAAGTGCACTGTGCCACCGGAGAAGACCGAGCTGCGGAAGTCCACCGTGCCGCTGGAGAACACCGCGCCGCGGAAGTCCATGGTGCTCTCCGAGAACACCGCGCCGCGGAAGTCCATATCACCGTCGATGGCAACTCCGGTGAGGTCAAGGTTGCAGCCCTGCCAGGAGCGCTGAGTGCCCTTGGGGATGCGGTAGTGGTCTCCTGTGAGGCGCAGGATCGTATGCCGGACCTCACGCAATGCGCGGTATCGGTCCTTCTTGGCCTGGTGGGTGTCGCGACGTTCTTCGCTGAGTGAGTTGCCGTCGGGCAAGGGGTCGGGCAGATCGCCGGGGTCTGGAGTGAAGGGCAGCCGAAGGTAGGCGCATAGGACGTCGATGCAGGTCTGGCGCAGGCTTTCGTCGGGGGCATCATCGGCTAGTCCGGCCAAAGCGTGAACGCCGCCGAGCCGGACGGCCGGGGATTCCGAGCCGAGCTTGTCGACGGCCTGAGAGAAACGCTCGGTGTGCAGGCGGGTCGCCTCACGGTGGGCGCCGACCTCGTCGACGCGCTGTCGGCGATAGGCCACGACCAGGGCGACGAGAGCACCGGTCCCCGCCACCACCCCGAAGGAGAGCTTCACCAAGTCGAAGAGCGTCTTCGCGTCAAGCTTCGCGCTGGTGTCAATCTCCTTGAAGTCCAGCAGCACTACCAGCGCGTAGAAGACGCCGCCCGCTACCAAGATCGCAGCGACGAAGGTGAGGACCAGTGCTCGGCCGACCCGCCACAACCGCAGCTCCCGTTCGTTCGATGATCGTGACCTTCTCCTGGATGCCATGACGATGAAGACAAGGTGTCTCGGTCAACGGTTGCGGCCAGCACGTGGACAGCCACAGGACCTGGCCCGTACGACCGGTTCCCCCTCCCGGGGTGAACGGATTGAAGGGTCGGGCTGGTGCCCGCTTCGGGAGTCGGGCACCAGCTGAGCCTAAGTCGCCGAAGTTGGTGGTGGCTTCACCCGGGGGTGCAGTGAAGTACGTGGTTGTCTCGATCGATCCTTTGCACCCGTCTTCTGGGCACGCGCGAGTCTCCACCGTCTGATCGTCGTTCAACTCGCCCGGAGGGAACTGCGGGAGGCGGTCACATGCGGGGCACGGCGGACCCATAAACGGGAACGGGATCCACTTGCCGTACTCATTCGTCGTCATGTTCCCAACTTGGCACCCCTTGAGGCCCAGCGGGCACGGCCCGGGCGAAGAGGCTGGACTATGCGTTGCCAAACAGGGCGGTGATCAGCTGGCGGGCCCTCGCCTTGGTCAGCCGCTTGGCGGCCGTCGCGCAGTGTTGCCGGGGAGTGCGGGGCTCGATGTCGCTGCCCTTGATCACCTTGGCGAACTCGTCGTCGAACCGCTCCTTGCCGAGCTTCTCCGCGAGCGTGGTCAGGTACTCCACCTGCTTGGGGGTGGCCTTCTCTGTCTTCGCCTTCTCGGCGCGCTCGCGCCGTGGAGCGTAGATCCGCTCGTTCTCAGCCTTACGGGCAGCCTCGGCCTCCGGGCTGCGGCAGGTGATGTGCACGCTCTCGAACCAGGTCTGGGTGCCCGCTTTGCCGGTCACTGCCTCCCATAGGGCGTCGGCCGTCAGCTTCTCCTCGTCGACGCCCTCGGTGAGGCCGGGGCCGACGAGCCCGTAGTAGCCGGACTTGCCCCGAGGGATGACGGTGAACCCGGCGGGGACGGCATGGGCTTCGAGCCAGTCTCGGCCGCAGCCACAGTGCCGGGCGTGATACCCGGCCCATTTTCGCTCCAGAGGCTCGTACACCAGTCGGTCGCCGTAGTACTTCGGGTCTCTCGCGAATCCAGACACGCGCCGTAGTGTTCCACTGGCGGACCGTCAGTCACAGCCCGTCGTCAACCCCGGTGGACGCGGGCGCCTGGGCCTGGACCGTCAGCACGTCTCGTCCCATGCCGTCTGGCGGGTGTGCGGTGCGTTGACTGCCCGCAGGGCGGGGCGTCGGTCGTTGGTGCGGATGTGCGGGCCGCCGTCGGCCAGGTGGTGGGCGAGGGACTCGCGGACCGAGTTCCGGATCCCCTCCAATACGTGAGGAAGTTGGGCAACGCCTTCCGCCTGCCAGAGCGTGACATTTAGTCAATCACCCGAGTACGCAAGGGGTTTCCGAACCTGCTCCTGGCGCAGCATGAGGTTTCGCGCGGTCACCTGGCTAGGCTCGTAGTAGCGGAACTCCCGGACATGACGCCGGGGAGTCCTCGCGTGCACCAATGCTTTGGACGGCCGGTGCACGAGGAGGACTCCCCGGTGTTCGTGGTCGAGGTGTCCGTGTCCTATCCGACACTGAATTCACGAGGCATGAATGAGCACCCCAACCGATCCTGACGGTACCTCGTCTGCTGCAAGCTATAAGCGTCAATCAGATCCGCTCTTGACCTCGCACGCTGCCCTCATTCTGCTGACGGCCGTGGTCATCGGAGGAGCCGTGGCTGTACTGACGTACCTCAGCGTGAGCAACACAGCGGCCGCGGTACTTGCCGGTCTCGCTGGTGCTGGCGCAAGCACTCCGGTGCTGCACGCCCTCATCGGCCGCTGACGCTGTCTGCAGTGTGGCCCCGAGGTTCGAGCCTTGGGGCCACACCTCCTCGCGCGCAACAGGCGGGCGCGCGGAATCCGTTCTTCAGGGCCTCCGAGACGGCCTGAGCGGCCCGCGGCGGGTGGTTGGTATCGCTGGGCTGCTCTGGGGCCGCGATGCGCACGCTCTGAGCTTCCTGTGCCTTCCGCTGCAGTTCTGTGCGGGCTCGGACTTCGGACTCGTGGAGCTTGGGATCCTGTTCGGCAATCCGGGTCCGCAACGTCTGCTCGGTGCGTGCCTCGTTGGTGATGGTCCGGTACATCGCGGCGGACTCCCGGGCTGTAGTCGCCTGGGCGTGGAGACGGGCGACGCGCTTCTGGTCGCCGGCGTCCTTCTGCTGGGCGCGGGCGGGCACCCGCTGCTCACGCATCTCGGTGAGCCGGGCCGCGAGGGTGTCGACGTCCGGGGCTGTGTACGGCGTGGCACCGAGCACTGTGGCGTGCGGGCTGTCCCGCACGGCTTTCCACGCGGCCTCGGCTGCACGGGAGGCCGCGACCCGAGCGTCGGCAGCCTCCTGCCATCCGCCGGCGCGTCGCTCCTTGGCCTGCTTGCTGAGCTGCCGGTGCTCTTTGTGGGAGGTGCCTGCCATACGTAGGGCGAGCCTCCCCTTGTCGTCGGCTGCCGAGAGTACCCGCAGGTGTTCATCGGCGGCCGCTGCTACCCCGGCGGCCGCCTTCTCCCGGGCCTGCTCGGTGAACGCGACGGCCAAGTGCTCATCGGCACGGTCCAGCAGCAGGTAGATGGGCGCGACCTCGATCTGGCCCCGGCTCGTCCCGGCGGCCGTCGCGTCGGCAATCTCCTGCAGCAGCGTCGCCTTGGCCTCCTCGGCGGCGGCTGCGTCCTGGTCCTCGCGGAGGGCGTCGACGGGGCCGGTGGTGATGAGCCGGGTCAGCTCCTGGTTGGTGTGGCCGCCGTACGGGCGGCGGGGCCCAAGGCCCGGGTCCCTGCCAGCTCCCGCTGCTCCCGGGCCTTGCGCACGACGGCCCCAGGTGTCCTGTGCCATCGAACCTGGACCGTTTGCCAATGAAGTTGGACGACCCTGGTGTTCCCCGGTCAGGAGGTCCGGAATGATCGAGGTATGGACATCGCGGATCAACTGGTGAGGTCGGCGGGCGACGGTGACATGATCGAGGTGGCCCGGCTGCTGGAGCAGGGTGCCGTGGTGGATACGCCGAACCGTGACGGGCGTACGGCGCTGGACCGGGCGGTGGAGCAGGGGCATGCCGATGTTGTCCGCCGACTCGTCGGAGCGGGGGCTGATCTGGAGCAGCGGGCGGGTGAGTACCAGGAGTCGACGCCGCTGTGCCTGGCGGTGAGCCGGGGGCACACGGCGGTTGTCGGGGTTCTTCTCGATGCCGGTGCCCGTACCGGAGCCCAGGGCCGGCTGGGCTACGTGCCGCTGGTGCTGGCAGCCACGACCGGCGACGAGGGACACCCGCAAACAGTCGACCTGCTGCTGGACCGTGGGGTGGACATCAACGCGGTGATGAAGGACAGGACCGCCCTGGACTGGGCGGTCGGGTTCGGGCAGGAAGAGATGGTGCAGCGCCTGCTCGGCCGCAGTGCCGTCCCCTCGGCCGAGACCCTGGCCGCCGCGCGTGAGCATCTCGGACGTCATCCGGAGCGTCGGCGTAAGACCGATCGCATCGCCGTCGCGCTCCTTGCTGTAGATGTCGCGCCTGGCACGGGCCAAGAGCCCGGGACGGAAGCCGGGAATCTGGCGTAGCGATCGTTCAGGGGGCACCCGCCCGGCCCAACTTCGCTGTCACGGAACCACCGGTCGTCCAACTTCAGTGGCAAACGGTCCAGGTTCGATGGCACGGGACACCAGGGCAGAGCGTGCAACACGCGGTGCAACAGGAGCCTGAAACGCCAATGCCGCGTAGTTAGCGGGCGCCGAGGCATGTCAAGGGCTGATGGTCGAGTGAATGAGAGGGACGAGCGGCGTAGGCGCCCCTGCGAGTCCGGTAGATAAGGCCCTTTCGTGCCCACTTGGCCATCTGCGTGTTGAGGCTGTTGACGTTCGTGATCCCGAGTGCTGGCGCGACCTCGTGAGGTGTCCAGGAGTAGTCGGGTGCAGAGCGCAAAACGGCGAGTGTGCCTTGGAGCTGAGAAGCTCCCTGGGTGCGCGGGGGTGGGGGTGGTGATGCTGCTGTGGGTGCCGCCTCATCGAGCAGCATGTAGACGCCGGTCTGCGGCTTGTGGATCAGCCCGTTCCTCGCCCAGCGGGCCAGCAGTACCGCGTAACTGTGCACGTTGTCTGCGTTGACTGCCTTGGCGAGTTCGCGAGGCCCCCAGCGGCGGCCGGGCTCGGAGCGTAGAACAGCGAAGGCGCGATCGAGCAGGGATGGTTCGCTGGGATTCGGAGGCGGGAGGGGAGTCTGGGAGGGGTGTCGGTGCGAGAGGAAGGCTGGCGTCGTCGGTCGGGTGGAGTGGATGGCGATCACGAGTGAACCGACACGTGAACTGCTCAGGGGCCTTCTTTCTGTGGGGATGGCGTAGCCGTAGCGAGACAGCGGGCACTTGACCCGGCGTGCGCTGATGCGCATGCGGCGCGCCGGCAGCAGTTGGGTCAGGATGGCCTGTCCGATCCGGCCGACAAGAGGATCTTCGTTCAGCGTGGTTGGTGCGATGAGGATTTGGTCGCGTGCCGCTTCGAGGGCCACGGTGAAGCTGGCCCGGTCGGGGTCTGTGCCCGCTCGGGACTCGACCGCGTCGATCATGGCGGTGCGCAGGAGTTGGTAGAGGGTGAGGAGAGCCCACATTTCCTGTTCGAGGCCGACCTGGTCACCGGAGCGAAGCACATGGCCTTGCAGGAGGGTGTGGCGCAGGGCGTAGTAGGCGGATTCAATCTCCCAGCGTTCGTGGTAGAGCCGGACCAGTCTCTCCGCAGGGTCGAGTGAGGCATCGAGCAATGTGGTCACCAGCCGGTATCCGTCGCGCACCGTGCTGCCGTCCGCGCAGCTGGCCGTGATCTCGGCATCGATGACACGGACCGCGACGTGGCGGATCCGGGTCAGATACGAGCCGTCTGGCAATCGGTCCTGGGTGGGCAGACGCCGGGTGGAGCTGAGACGGACCAGGAACTGGGCACCCGTATCGGCGACCTCTCCGAGGAATTTCCCGTCGTCGAAGCCGCGGTCGGCCAGGACGAGGAAGTCTTCATTGAGCAGATGCAGCAGTTGCCGGGCGTAGTGGTTCTCGCCGTGCCGCTTGGGCCCGAAAGCAGCGCCGAGGAGGCCGCGCGTCCCTGTCTCGACCAGCGACATCAGCCGCAGCGTGGGGTAGCCCACGATCCCCAGCCGGTGGCGGACCCGCCCCAACCAAGCGTAGTTGCGCTCTCCGTCCGGCACCTTGATCGAACTGCATCCGTCGAATGCCACCGTGCGCCACCGCCGGTAGCGAACCCCCGGTGTACGTGGCTGGGCCAGCGGACCGGCGACTACTTCGAACAGCGCTTTCAACGGTGTGGCACCCAGGCGACGACGCAGATCGCGCAGGGCCTTCTCCGAAGGCGTCACGACCAGAAATCCGGGCAGCCCGGCAACCAGCTTGCTCCAGACCTTGGCGTAACCAAGATGCGGGAACAAACCGAGCGCCAGCACGAAGTAGACACCCACTCGCGACGGCAGAATCCGCCTTCGCCGTTCGACCGTCCCCGTCTCCTCCAGCACGGCGTCGACCAACTCAAAGGGAACGTACTTGGTCAACTCACCCAGGTGCCCCGGGGCAAGGACACCTTCGCCGACGGTGAAAGTGGCTGGGAACGTGCTGACGGCAAACTGACGATGCAACGGAGCCTCGCGAGCGATGGATCTCGGCAGATCCTTTCTCCTACCCGAGGGACCAACTCCCCCACGCACAGAACTGTCCTTGGACAGGGAAGCCAGTCGCTTTGACAGCGAAATCGGGCGGCTGCCGATGACCGGTGGAATCGTGACGCGGTAGCTGGAACCGGTCCGCGTGGGCTGGGATCGCTGAGTACCAAATGATCCTGCGCCAGCCTAAAGCCACAGGTCAGCTGGTTGGTATGACGGCTTTCAGGGTGCTCGCGCTGGCCGAGGCCGGCAGTCTGCGGAGCCAGTCGTCCGTTGGCGCAGGCCGCAGACGCGAGGTGCCGGTCCCCTGGCATAGCGGGGCCGGCACCCGTGCTGGCACTACTTCGTGTTGACGAAAGTCGTGAACGTATCTCCGGGGATCTGCTGTCCGGACCAGGAACTGGGCAGTTGGAGGGTGCGGGCGAGGTCGTCGTCGGGCATCACGGGGAGCCGGCTGTTGCGCTCGCGTTCCTCGGCGAAGGCGTGCAGTGCGGCGGCGTCCTGGAGAGCTGCGGACAGGCGGACCTTCAGCTCGGCGACCATGGTCGAGTCGACGAGGCCCTGGACGAGGTCGGCGAGGCCGGCGAAGTTGTTCCTGAGTGCCGTGAAGGCGTCGATCGCCGGGGCGAGTTCCGATGCGGCGAACAGGGACGATTCCGCCAGCGACCGGTAGCTGTCGTCGAGGACGTACAGGGCGGCTGCCTGCGACTGGAGTGCGTACAAGTCGCCGAGCACGGCGTCATGCTCCTGCGCCAGCGCCTGCCGTGCCTTGCTCTGGGCGCTGGTCTGTTCCTGCAGGGGAGCACCCGCCGTGGTGAGGGTGGCCCGCAGAAGAGTGTCCTGCCCCGCCACAGCCCAGCCGAGCCGGATGAGGAAAGAGGGACGCGGCTCGCCCATGAGAGCTGTTTCCGCCACGAGGGCCACGTCCGTGCTCCGGATCGCTTCGCTCAGCGCCGAGAGGACGTTGAAGAGCTCGTAGAACTTGCTGTCGGCCGCACCGTACAGGGTGTGGGCCTCGTCAGCGATCGCGCGGAAGGGACGCAGATCCTCATCAAGGGACTGTGCGAAGCCGTTCAAAGCGGCAGCGGTACTGCCCACACTTTCCGCAGCCAGCGCCGCCTCCTGGTGGAAGTGCAGCATGACCTCGCGGAACTGCGCCTTGCCGCCAGGGGAGTTCAGGTCGGCGACGAGCTGCTCGATGTCGCTCTCGCTCATCGCGCCGTAGAAGCTGGTGAACTCCTTCACCTGCGTGAAGACGCCGAGTAGCTGTGGGTGGAGACTGTCCAGCCAGTGCGAGGCGCTTTCTCGTGCCGAACGCTGGGACGGAGCCAGCTCCGGGATGCCGTCCAGGTGGACGTCGGGCTGGGAGAGGATTGCGGTGCAGCAGGACTGCACCGCGGCATCGGCCGCGAACGTTGCGGCCAGTGCCTTGCCGAAGTCGCTCGGGATGAGGGCGTTCTCGGAGGGTGCGGAGTTGCTCATGCGTGCTCCCAGAGGGACGGGACGTGGACATGCCGGGCCCTGGTGAACTGCGGACCCGGCATCGGATCATGCTGGTCAGCCGTGCAGCCGGCGCACACGGGACCCGCAACAGGCCCTGGCCAGGCAGAATACCGGCAGGCCGAGGACATGCAGGTGGAACGTAGCCGATCACTCGCTGCACGTGAACGGCTGGATGGTTTCCTGCCGTTCCCATGGCCGGAAACCGACAGACAGGCCGTCCGCGCCTGCTGCACTCGACAGGAGAAGCAGAGGGCCGACCGTCCGGGACAGTCGCCTCGGTTCGCTGTCAATGCGACTGGATTCCCTGACAAAGGACAAGAACGGCCATTGTCCCGTCGGGCACAATCTTGAGCGCATCTCACCGAAGGTTGACCGAGTCACGGAATGGAAGTTCCGCGTCTCGGCTGCCGTTTGAGGAACTTCGGGCCGCCATCCTGTCCCTGGGACACACGGTGGAGCTCGAAGAAACCTCGCGTGACATGCACCGTTACCGCGTGTCCGAGTCCGTCGCCTGCATCGACGTCGTCCTCGATCCTGATCCGCACGATTCTGGCGCCCCCGATCCGGACGGACACCAAGTAGGGGACGTATGGTCCATCTCCCCGTGGTGAGCTTGCTCACCTTAAGCTCAGCGACGAACTCGCAGCCTCTGCTCCGTTGGGGCGCGGCCACCACCGCCGTCCTGTTCTGCGGCGGCCTTGTCTGCGGCGCCGGCACCGCACTGGGAAGCCGCCTCGTCCACATGGCCCTCGATACCACTACCCGCGGCGTCCCTGACCGACAGCACGGGCCCCTTCGGTCCGTACGGAAGCGACGGCGCCGTCGACGAACACGACCAGGCGCACGCCGAGCCGGACGACGGCCGCGCACGGACCACTGGCACTTCCGGTGTCGGAACAACCGACACTTCCACATCGGCCGACCGCAATGTTGGAGTGCCGCCCGGGATGGTTTGGGCAGCTGCCCGGGACGGGCCGTGGTCCGGCTGGGGCCTGCCGCCGATGTGTGCTGCCCGGCTGGTGGGTGGGCAGCACACGCAATGTTGTGCCGGCTTTGTCTACTGGAGCGGGTAGTCGTAGGTCTTCAGGATCGATTCCAGGCCTCGGACACCGCGGGTCTGGGGCTGGACCACGGGCGTGGCGACGTAGGTGGCGAGGAGGTTCCCCTCGGCGTCCAGGACCGCGAGCTGTTCGGGGAACACGGTGCCGGAGCTGACCGTCAGCACGGGTCCCCCGTCCTGTTCCTCCAGCGCCAGCACCGCTTTGTCCGCGGGCTTCACCTCGGACGAGGGGATGACCACCAGGCCACTCTCATCGGGCTGCAGCTGCTCGGTCATGGGCGTGCTCCTTCAAATTGATGCCTGCGCACCATGCGCACCCCTCCCACCAGGGGGGATGCGGTGCGTGTAGGAGCCAAGACAACCCGTAGGACCACGGCGAGCGAAAGAGCGAAAACACGCCGCCAGGCCGAGAAGCACTGTCCTGCCCGGGTGCCCGAACCTGATCGGGCGGGCCCCGGACGGCCATCCGGCAGGCGGAGCGACCACGCGGCCGACACGCCGTTCGTCTCGGCAGGGGAGAAAGTGTTCAGGATGCCGTTGCCGGACCGGCGAACCCCTGCTGGAGACCGTGGCCGCCGCCATGGGGTAGCGGCGGTTCAGCTTGGCCCCTGCACGCGAGCAGTGGATGTCATACGCCAAAGCTGAGGTCGTCTCGTCGGCCAATCGCTTGACCGATGCCGCCAAGGCTTAACTCCGCGGCGTTGCCTGAAACGCCCTCGCGTTTCAGCTCTGACCTGCACGAACACCCGCTGCGCGGCTTACCCGCCCCCGTGTTTCACTCCAACCATGCATGCGATTCATGTGCGATTGAGTGGGCGATTCAATGCGCGATCGGATATGCTGTCTATTGGAGGTGACCTCTGTGTCCACTGAGAACGAGCTGTTCAGCGCTGTCGATGCGCTGCTCGAGCAAGTTGCGCAGGACGACCTGCCGGGCCCTGCGGAGCGCAAGCGTCTGCGGGAGGCGGCGGGCCTGAGCCAGGCGCAGATCGCCACGGCGCTGGAAGCCCGCCGAGAAGCGGTCGGGAACTGGGAGGCCGGGCGGACCGATCCGCGGCCGCCGAAGCGTGCCGCGTACGCCCGGCTCCTCGAGGGCCTCGCCGCCCGCTACCCCGCCCCAGCCGCCGACGCACCCGCTGCCCCGGCGCCCGTGGTCCCGGAGGCATTCACCGGCCCGGCCCCGGAGCCGGAGCCGGTCTCGGCACCCGCCGTGCCGCCGTCCCGGCCGAAGACCGAGACGAGCAGCACCACCAGGCCGTCGGCCTCATCGCGGCGCCCGGGTGCGAAGAAGGCAGTGGCGAAGAAGACCACGGCGGCCGCCGGCGCCGTCGACCCGCGCTTCGAGAACGGCCCGCTCGCGGTGATCGACTGCGAGGACGGGCAGGTGTCGGCGTACTGCGTCGGCGGCCTGGTCCTGGACGTGCCCGCCAAGTCCATCCCGGCGCTGGTCGACTGGACGCTGACCGAGGCCCGCCTCGGTCAGGCCCGCCTGCACCGCAACGGCCGCGACGCCGACCCGATCCTCATCCTCACCGAGGCCGCGCTGACCCGCTTCGGCCTGCCCGCCGCCCTGTCGGAGGGGGAGCGGAACGCGAGCCGACTGCCAGAGGGCCACAAGGTGGTCAAGCAGATCGGCAAGGCCGGCCTCCAGCTCACCCAGCGCGGGTTCGGCCCGTGGGCCCGCGTCTTCCGCGAGCCCGAGGGCTCGAGGCGGCGCTGCGTCCAGCTGTGCATCCTGCCGTGGAACGCCCTGGACACCCGGGAGTGGGGCCGGAAGGACGACCCACAGCTGCTGCTGACGATGCACCCGGCCGACCTCGCCCAGTACCTCGGGCTGTACGCGGCGCGGGTGATGACGCCGCGCGGCACCACCGCGACGACCGGCCTCGAGCTGATGGTCGCGCTGCGCCCGCCGACCCGCGCGGAGAAGGACCCGGCGACCGGTGAGTTCAAGCGCGCGTTCAACGACGACGCGCTCACCGCCGTGTACGACGTGGTGGAGTGCGAGGTCCCCGACGAACACCCGCTCCTCAAGGACAAGTTCGCCCGCCACCACATGCGCACCCCGGCAGAGATGCTGATGGAGGAGCCCTACGACTGGTGCCGGCCACTGACCGACGACGAATGCGTGAACCAGTTCCTGGTCGCGGTCGACCTCAACATGTCGTTCGCCGCGGCCGCGAACAGCCTCACCGTCGGGCTGAACGGGCCCACCCACCTCACCGGCAACCCGAAGTTCGACGCCTCACTGCCCGGCTCGTGGCTGGTCGACCTGAGCCACGTCGACCTGTCCCGCGTGTCGATCAACGGCCGCACCGTCGACGGCGACCGGCTCCCCAGCCCGTTCACGCCGAAGGGCGACCACCCCACCGGACCGGCCTGGTACGCCACGCCCACCGTCGCCTACGCGGTGGAGCTCGGCTTCGACGTCGCGCCGCTCGAGGCGCACGTCCGCACCCAGTCGGGCCGCTATCTGGACGCCTGGTACAAGCGGCTGCGCGACGCGTACGTGGAGACGATGGCCGACATGGGCGTCACCACCGACCTCGGGGGGAGTGAGTTCCTGAACGCGATGGGACGGCGCAAGCAGGTCGACCCGACGATGGCGCTGCTGGAGACCGCGATCAAGGCGACGGCGAAGGGCGGCATCGGCAAGCTGCGCCAGCGCAGCCGGGGCCAGGTGCCGTACTACGAGGAGTACCCGGCGCTGAAGCGGGAGACCTGGCGCCCCGACATCCGGGCCGCCGTGCTCGCGAATCAGCGGGTCGGCCTGCACCGCAAGCTGATGAAGACGGCGGCCGCCGCCGACCTATACCCGGTCTCCATCGGCACCGACGCGATCGTCTACCCCTCGTCCGGCCCCTCCCCGCTGGACGTCCTGCCGCACACGCCCGAGGACAAGTCGACGCCGGGCACGTTCCGGCTCGGGGTCTCGCCCGGCATGGTGAAGCACCAGGGCACCCAGACCGTCCTATGGGCAGAGCAGCAGTTCGAGGAGCGCGGCGGCGTCTTCAACATCGCCAACCTCATCAAGACCGACCAGAGCGCCGGAGAAGGGGAGTAGGTCATGGTCGACTCGCTCGGGGACAGTCTGGACCGCGCGCTTCAGGGGGCGTTCACCCGCCGCATCCCACAGAGCGCCCAGGCGCAGATGAAGTATCTGGTCAAGCAGCTCAAGGGCACCAAGGCCGCCGCCCAGGCGCTCGGGATCTCCCAGCGCACGGTGGAACGGTACGTCTCGGGCAAGCTCAAGCGGCCCCGCCAAGACCTGCGCGGCCGCCTGGAGCGCGAGGTCAAGAAGCGGTGGCAGCCGCAGATCCGCGCGAAGGCGAGGAAGAAGGCGGCGTCCACGGGCGGGCTGGTCGTCTCCACCCGCGCCCGCTTCGGATTCGAAGCCGCCGGGGGCACAACCGACGACGCCCGGATCCGGGACATCACCCAGGCCCTGCCACCCGAGTACGCCGACAAGCTGTTCAGCGCACGGGAGGAGGGCAGGACCGAGGACCAGCTCCGGCAGATCGCGGCCGACGGTCTGGCCCGGATGTACTTCCGCGCCAACAACAGCAGGGCCCACGGCCTGGGCGTGGAGTTCACCGACGTGGAACGGCTCGACATCGAGCTGTGATCACCCGCCCACAGCAGGGGACCCGAAGCGCTGTGACTGAGCGCTTCAGATGGCGGGTGAGCGGTCGAGATGGCGAGCTGAGCGCGTAGAGGTCTGGTCCGCGCGTCGCTGAAACTGCGGCCCGGCATCAGGTAGGCCGCTCCTGGGGCGGCTCTCGGTGCCGGCACCGTCATTCCGCGCCCGGCCACGGCCATGGGAGGCTTGGCGCCGTGGATTCGAGGAGATATCTGGGGCAGGCAGGCATGGAGGCAGCCGTCCTCCCCTCCCGAGCGGCCTACCTGATTGCGGGCGGCAGCGTGGCCGGGTTCCGTACAGCCGTGACGCAGGCCAGCAGCCGGTGGGGCGGCATGACCGAGCCCATCGTCGAAGCCCAGGCTTCGGGCCTGTCCCAGCTGCACGAGCAGACCGTCCGCGTTGCCAAGGTCGAGGCGCTCGTCAACATCGACGCCGACCCTCAGGCTGCCAAGGAGGTCGCGGAGAGCCTGGGGCTGCCCATCGTCGCCCTTGCGGACATGCGGAAGGGCGGTGTGGTGTTCACCTGCTCCCCGGCCGAGGTCAGGGAATTCACGGACCTGGCGTACGCTCCGATCGCAGCGAGCCCGACCGGAGCGCTTTGGCAGCTGGCGGTGGCCGGCTGTGTAGAGCCGGGCCTCCTTGAACACGCGAGGGTGAGCGAGCGGGAGGACGAGTTCGGCCGGTATCAACTGCAGGGTGACACCCAGATCCAGAGCACGGTCGCGCAGTTCGGCGAGTACCTGAGCACCACCCCGGGGCACACCTCGCTGGTCCTGTGGGTCGTCGAGGGCGAGGGCTTCACCGACAGCCTCGACTTCTGGAACACCAGGGCGCTGCGCCCGGTGGACACGATCGACATGCCTATGCTGCTGCTGCCGGGCGCCGACGCGGTCAAGCACTGGCTTGACTTTCCCAAGCAGGTAGCCCATCTCCTCGGGTCTCGCCCCGCCCAGTTCGCGCCCGACGTGGCGCTCGTCAGCCGCTCGGCGTCGCCCGACCAGTTGCTGGAACTCGCTTCCGTGCTCGGCCTGGAGCCCACCGAGGAGGAGCCGCAGGCCGGAGCTCGCATCCCCGCGCCCCCGGCCCGGACCGCCCCGTTCACCTTCCGGACGGACCTGGGCCCCACGGCCTGGGTGACCCTCGAACGCCACTACGGCGTGCCGACGTCCTTCGACATCCAGGTCTTCGCCGACGGGCCGAGCACCCTGCGCTTCGCGCAGCCCGTCCGCTTCAACGGGCACGCCGGGGCCCTCGTGAGGTTCTGGGGCGAGCCCCTGCTCGGATTGCCAGCCCGTCCGTCCATCGCCCGGCTCATCCACCCCGATGCCCAGTGGCGGGACGACAAGCTGCAGTTTGCGGTCATGCCGATGAGCCGTCAGCTCACCGTTGCCATGACGTTCCCCCTGCTGCCGCAGGCCACGGAACGGCTTCTGGACGATGTCGCCACCAGACACCAGCTGTCCTCCGCAGGACGGCTGGGAACGGCCCTGACCGAGAACGCCGACAGCTCCGCGCTTCTCGACCCCGGTGTCTACGAGGCGGCCATCGCCCTGACTACGCCACGGTCCAAGGAACTGTTGAAACGGCTGAAGGAGCTTCGCGCTGACGGCGATCCGGACGCCGACCTCGCCGAGTTGGCCGCGACATGGGGCGGCCGGTCCGAGCGCCGCTACCTGCCCGCCGACAAGCTGCCGAACGTCAAGGCGGAAGACCAGGCGGCGGCGCTGGAACGGCTGTGTGCGCTGGGCTGGGCCGAGCGCGGGCTGGAGAGCGTCTGCCCCTCATGCACCAGCCGGTCGTTCGTTCCGCTCGACCAGACCAGCAGTGCCCCGCAGTGCCCCGGGTGCCGCGCCGTTTCCGCCTACCAGTCCGGCGGCGCGCCGACCGCCGTGCACTACCGGCTCGACAGCTTCACCGACCGGGCCAGCGACAACGGCCTGCTGCCCCATCTACTCGTCATCGCCGAGCTCTGCCGGCGCAAGCCCCGTTCGCATTTCCTCCCCGGCACCGACGTCACCTTCGAAGACGGCACCCAGGAGGAGGTGGACATCTTCGGTGTCTGGGACGGGAAGGTTCTCTCCGGGGAAGTGAAGACCTCAGCCTCGGAGTTCACCGAGGCCCAGCTCCGGCGCGACGTCGCCCTGAGCCAGCGGCTCGGAGCCGACGTGCACCTGCTCGCCTCGGTCACCCCAGTCGCCGAGGCCGTCCGGAATACCGCGCGGAAGCTGTGCGACGCGGCCGGGCTGAAGCTGGAGGTCCTGGACCAAGCCGCCCTTCGCCCAGCCGCACACAAGCCCGCCCCTGCGACCGCGGCCGACGGCCTCGGCTGGCTGCGTACCGCTACGGCCGACCTGGCCGCGCTGATCGAGGAGGGCAAGCCCGTCAGCCACGGCCAGGTGGCGCGGATCCTGAAGACCGCGTCCGGGGGCGCCGCCCCGATCCCCGGACACATTGCAGCTCTCTCCTGGGCACTGACCGAGCACCGGGACGACGCTGCGGACCTGCTACTCCGTCTTCTCGGGATGCTCGACGCTGCGGTCCATGAGCACGGCGCCGCCGGCCAGAAGGCGTAGAGGCAACTACCGGCCTCCGCGCTGGCACTCACTCGCCATCCGAAGCGCTCAGTCACAGCTGTTCAACTCCAGAAAGGAACTTTGGCCAAGAAGCAGGTTCGTAAGGGTGGTTGGATGGCAGGTGCCGTGCTGCCGTGACGTTTTTTGCCCGCCGTTGCTGGGGCGCGGCCAGACAGGAGGCAACCGGTGAGTGACCGGAGTTCGAT
This sequence comes from Streptomyces sp. NPDC048462, assembly GCF_043200175.1. Lineage (NCBI taxonomy): Bacteria > Bacillati > Actinomycetota > Actinomycetes > Kitasatosporales > Streptomycetaceae > Streptomyces > Streptomyces sp. NPDC048462. The sequence goes on along the minus strand of NZ_JBICXG010000029.1, from coordinate 12,704 downwards.
TGAGTGGACCGAGGCGACCTGGAACCCGACGACGGGCTGTGACCGCGTCTCATCGGGTTGCGACAACTGCTATGCCCTGACCTTGGCGAAGCGGTTGAAGGCGATGGGAGCGGCCAAGTACCAGAACGACGGTGATCCGCGGACCTCAGGGCCCGGCTTCGACCTCACGGTTCATCCGGATGCCCTGAACGTTCCGTACGGGTGGAAGAGCCCGCGTACGGTGTTCGTGAACTCCATGTCGGACCTCTTTCACGCCCGGGTGCCGCTGGACTTTGTACGCCGTGTCTTCGAGGTCATGGCGGACACCCCACAGCACACCTATCAGGTCCTCACCAAGCGGGCCCGCCGGCTGCGGCAGGTCGCGGACCGCCTGGAGTGGCCGGCCAACGTGTGGATGGGTGTGTCGGTGGAGACCGCGAAGGAGCTTCCGAGAGTCGACGACCTGCGTCAGGTGCCTGCCGCGGTCCGGTTCCTCTCCTGTGAGCCTCTGCTGGGCCCGCTCGACGGCTTGCGGCTTGACGGCATCCACTGGGTGATCGCTGGTGGAGAGTCAGGACCTCGCCACCGTCTGATGGACCCCACCTGGGCCGCCCAAATCCGCGATCGGTGTATGGAGGAGCAGGTCGCGTTCTTCTTCAAGCAGTGGGGCGGGCACACACCCAAGGCTGGCGGACGTTCCCTGGACGGGCGGACCTGGGACCAGATGCCGATCCCTGCAGCTGTCTGAGCCGCGTGATCCAGTTTCGGCAATACCGATACACACCGGGTTCACCCGCCGCAAACTTGTCCCAGACATTCTGAGATGGGGGGCGGAAATCTTGGAAGAACCCGATGAAGCGGTGCTCAACAACGCCGTACTCGACCTGAGTGGTGAGACCGCCGGTGAACACGCCACCGACGTCGCCAGCCCTTTCTTCGTCAGTAAGAAGGCCGCAGCCGTACTCAAGCACGCGCTCCTGGACAAGTACGTGGTCCCCTTCGCCAGCAAGGTCGGCAAATGGGCCCCGGACGGCCGGGTCGTCTACCTGGACGGCTATGCCGGCCCCGGCCGGTACGACGACGGCACCTCCGGGTCACCAGCCCTCATCCTCGAGTCCGCCGCTGCCATCTCGGACTTCCGCAAGCTCGACTGCTACTTCATCGAGAAGAACCGCAAGAACTACCAGTCCCTGTCGGCGCTCGTCACAGAAGCCCGCGAGCAGGGACTCTTGGCCCACGCGCTGCAGGGCCGTGCCGAAAGGCACCTGGATCACGTCCTGGAAGCGGCTCAGGGGTCACCGCTGTTCGCCTTCCTCGACCCTTTTGGGCTCGGTATTACCTTTGAAGCCCTTACGCAGAAGATCTTCGGGAGTCGTCGCGCAGGGGGCCAGCCCACCGAGATCCTCTTGAACTTCAACGCCAACGCCGTACGCCGCATCGGTGGCCTGCTCACCAGCAAGAAAGACACCCCCGGGAAACCGGCGACCCTCAAGGCGCTGGACGATGCCTGTGGCGGAGACTGGTGGCAGCAGGAGTTCCTCGATTCCGCTAACAACAGTGAGGCCGTCGACCGCATCACCCGCGGTTTCGCCCGACGGGTCGGTCAATTCGTCGGTGCCGGCGCCTACACCGTAGAGGTTCGCAACCGGGCGAACCTCCAGGTCGCCTATAACCTGGTCCTCTTCACCCGTCACAGGGATGGCCTCTGGCTCTTCGGAGAAGCAGCCAGCCTCGCCCAGGTGGAATGGCGCCGCGCCTGCCTCCCACCGGACGCCGCCGACATGCTCTTCAGCCCGGCTGACACCTTCGACGAGGAGGAAGAGGTCCGCCGCCTCGGATGGATCAAGGCGATCCGCAGCAACCTGGAGAACCTCCTTCACAAGCACGGCAGTTTCGTCGTGGGCGACCACCAGGGCGAGGTCCTGGCCGGGGTGATCGGCGAAGCCCGGGAGATGCACGTCCGCGCAGCCATCAAGGAGCTCTACAAGGAAGGCAAGACCAACTGCACAGGAGTCGGTGACGTACGGAAGTTACGCGTCCCGAGAGCGCGCTGAGCCGCAGGGGCAGCAGGGGCGCGAACGGGGCCAGCTACGGCAGATCGCCGCCGACGGCCTGGCCCGGATGTACTTCCGCGCCAACAACAGCAGGGCCCACGGCCTGGGGGTGGAGTTCACCGACGTGGAGCAGCTCGGCATCGAGCTATGATCACCCGCCACGGCAGGGCCCCGAACCGCGCGCCGGTTCGGGGCCCCTCCCATGCTGTCGCCGGGTCAGCCGACGGCCGACTTCTCTTCGACGAGCGTCTTCTTGGCCTGCTGGTAGTCCTCGTACGTCACGGCGTTCAGCGCCTCGATCCGGGCGAGCGTCTCCACCGCGTCGTCCTTCTTCATCGCGGTGTCCATGAACTTCAGCAGCAGCTCCACCATCGCGTGGCTCCTCCAGTGCCGCAGTTCCGCCTCGTTCAGGAGCTCCGGGCCGCTGGCCATCATCATGTCGACCAGCCGCTCCCGGGCTCTCCACTCCCGGCGCCGACTCCACCAGCCACCGCCCGGCCGGTTCAGATCCCGCAGCTTGCGAATCTGCTCCACCATGGCTCTGATCTGCGTCTCCTGCTCGGGCGTCCATGCCTTCCCAGAGCCGTCAGCAAGCGCCTGGACGGCCTCCTGAGCGGCTTCGCCACCGTCGCCCGCCCCCGTCGCCGCACATCTGCTCCACGGCCTTCCTGAGCGACGCTTCCGCCGCTGTGGTCGTCTTCGGACACGCTCTCCCCTTCTCCTCGCGGAACGCGCAGCATGCCCACCGTGCGGCGCCCTGGGCAATCCGACGGCGGACCTACTGGGGGCCCGGGTCCGCCTCGCCGGGCGCGGCCGCCGTACGACGGGAGCGCCGCCGGATGACGTCGGGCAGCTCGCGGGAGGCGGCGGCCGGGATGAAGAACAGCCCCGTCATGCCGAGCCCGGTCACGACGGCGCTCAGCAGACCCACCGACACCGACGGGTCGTCGACCGAGGCCACCCCACAGAACACGGAGAAGGCGGCGACGAACACCAGCGAAGCGACGATCCACCGCTCCCGCAGCGCCGACCGGGTGCCGGCCACCACGCTCAGCCACCAGGTCCAGCCCGCCATCACGCAGAACAGCACGGCCGCCGGCGGCAGCAGCACCGGCGGCGCCCACCGCGCGACGTCTCCGCGGGGCAGCTCCTGCCCGGTCAGGTAGCCGACCTCGACCAGCCACACCAGGTACACCGGCACCTCGATCGCGATGACCACCCACATCAAGACCCGCAGCTCCCGTAACGCGCGGCGCTCGCTCATCCCTTGGCCCTCCCCCTCGATCATCAAGTCCAGGGGAACGTAGCGGCCCGGCGCCGGCACCCACCAGGGCGCGTCACCCGCAGGGGTGGAGACCGGCCGTACGGCGCCCCACCGTCGGCCTCTGTCCACAGGCCCGGTCGGGCCTGATGATCACATGACTGCTGACGACGTACTGCGCGCGGCCCGGACCCGCGCCAAGATCCTGGACGGCCTCGCCCGCGCGGAGCGGGCCCTGTTCACCCGCCCCGCGCCGAAATCCGCACGAGCGCAGATGAAATTCCTTCGCACGCGGGAGAAGGGCTCCACCAAGCGCACGGCGGAGCGGCTGGGCGTCTCCCTCAAGACGGTGCAGCGCTACCTCTCGGGCGCATCCACCAAGCCGAACAAGCGCCTGAAGGAGGCGCTGGTGCAGGAGACCGAGTCGGAGTGGCAACCGCAGGTCAGAGCGCAGGCAAGGCAGCGCGCGGCGTCCTCGGGCGGGCTGGTCATCTCCTGCCGGGCGTACTTCGGACTCGGTCCGGAGGGCACCTCGGACGCGGGACGCGTACGGGACATCACGGTCGCCGTCAGCCCCTCCCACGCGGCCGCCATCACCGCTGCGCAGGAGGAAGGTGCGACGGAGAGCGATCTGCAAGAAGCGGTCGCGGAGGCCATCGCGGACGCCTATTTCCGTCAAGGCGGTGGCGGCCGCGCGGGCCTGGAGGTGAAATTCGCGGACGTGGAATGGTTGAACATCACGTTCTAGCAGCGCGGAATTCGGGCGTGCTGTAGACCTGTCTGAACAGCCCATCGATCCGCATTACCGGCCGGTCCCTCATTTCCGTATCCGAGCTGAAAGCGAGTCCTGATGAACACGTCCGACGGGTGGCGGCCGCGCCGTGTCCCCGAGGCCCGCGGCCGCGCCAGCGCCCCGCGCACGCCGATCGACTATGCGAAGGTCGGCCGGTCCTCGGTACGCCGTCGCGCGCGGGGCATGACGCACAGCGAGGCGGTGGCCGGGCTCGAAGTAGCGGAGCAGCAGGCGCACCTGGACCGCCGCGACGAATCCGCCTTCGACGACGGCGGCCGTCGCGCCGCAGAGCTCGCGGAGTGGCAGCGCGTCGTGCAGCTGCTCGCCGCGACCGGCGGCCCGTACGACCCGGACGCCGACGTCGTCGTCCAGGAGGAGCTCGCCGAAGACTGGCGCCGCGAGGAAGCCGAGCAGCAGCGCCGCCAGGAGCAGCAGCAGCTCGCCAGCAGGGCGGACGAACTGCTCGACCTCGCCGGGGCCGGCCGACTCGACCGGACCGTGGCGAGCCGGCCGGGCGACGAAGCCGCCCGCACCCTCCTGGACGACTACGACGACCGCGTCTCGGCGGTCGACGACTGGTTCGCCCACGCCCTCGCCGACCGCACCGGCCACTACGCCGACCCGGCCGCCCGCGCGGCCGCCGTCGGCTCCCTGCCCGCCTCGGTGCGCGCCCGCGCCGCGCTGCTCGCCGCTCTCGCCCGCACCGGCGCCCCGGTCGACGGCGGCCTCGAGTTCGTCGGCCGTCTCGCCCAGGCTGACCCGGACGCCACGACCGCGCTCGCCGCGTGGCTGGAGACCGCGGTGGCGATGAAGGGCGGCACGGCGTGAGCGCGGCGGACGAGGTGGTCGTGGCCACCTGGAGCGAGCACAGCCAGATCGGCCACCACTACGAGGACCTGCTCGCCGACGGCCGGGTCATCGCCTGGACCGAGCCGCCCTTCGGCGAGAGCCTCTACCCCGGCGACGACGACCCCGACTACAACCCCGTGTGCAACTGCCCGCGCACCCCGAAGGCGTGGTGCCAGGAGTGCGGCGGCTGCGCCGACTGCTGGGAGTGCAGCCACCGGTCCGGACGGCCGTGATGTCGACGCAGAGTAGCCGTCACGCTCCTTCGGCTCAGGTGTCACGCTACTCTCCAAGCCACGCCGGGCATATACCCGTATATCTGAATTTTGAGTCGGTGAACCCTGTCCTGTGCCATCGAACCTGGACCGTTTGCCAATGAAGTTGGACGACCCTGGTGTTCCCCGGTCAGGAGGTCCGGAATGATCGAGGTATGGACATCGCGGATCAACTGGTGAGGTCGGCGGGCGACGGTGACATGATCGAGGTGGCCCGGCTGCTGGAGCAGGGTGCCGTGGTGGATACGCCGAACCGTGACGGGCGTACGGCGCTGGACCGGGCGGTGGAGCAGGGGCATGCCGATGTTGTCCGCCGACTCGTCGGAGCGGGGGCTGATCTGGAGCAGCGGGCGGGTGAGTACCAGGAGTCGACGCCGCTGTGCCTGGCGGTGAGCCGGGGGCACACGGCGGTTGTCGGGGTTCTTCTCGATGCCGGTGCCCGTACCGGAGCCCAGGGCCGGCTGGGCTACGTGCCGCTGGTGCTGGCAGCCACGACCGGCGACGAGGGACACCCGCAAACAGTCGACCTGCTGCTGGACCGTGGGGTGGACATCAACGCGGTGATGAAGGACAGGACCGCCCTGGACTGGGCGGTCGGGTTCGGGCAGGAAGAGATGGTGCAGCGCCTGCTCGGCCGCAGTGCCGTCCCCTCGGCCGAGACCCTGGCCGCCGCGCGTGAGCATCTCGGACGTCATCCGGAGCGTCGGCGTAAGACCGATCGCATCGCCGTCGCGCTCCTTGCTGTAGATGTCGCGCCTGGCACGGGCCAAGAGCCCGGGACGGAAGCCGGGAATCTGGCGTAGCGATCGTTCAGGGGGCACCCGCCCGGCCCAACTTCGCTGTCACGGAACCACCGGTCGTCCAACTTCAGTGGCAAACGGTCCAGGTTCGATGGCACGGGACAAACCCCCTCTGGAGGGCGATTCCGGTGGGGAGCGTGACACTTAAGATCGAGCGTGACGCGCACATACGAGTAAACAGAGCGTCACCGCGTCCGAGGCGTCTGTCCGGTGTCATTTTGATCAGGAACTGCCAGGTACCAGACGCTCATGGGTGGTTTAGAGGCGAACACCGCAGCACGTTTTCGGCGCTGGCCTACCCTGCGGTGCCATGGCGATCGAGCTGACTGACGATGACCAACTGCGAGCCCTGGCGGCACTGGAGGCCATCGTCGGCAACAACGACGCGGGCCTCGCAGTCCTGAGAACGGGTAGCGAGGGAGAGCGGCCACTGCCGGCACTCCTGGCCGCGTACGGGAGACACACGCTGGAGCGGATCCTGGTCGCGGCGTTCGGCATCACCGCGAGCACGGACAGCGAAGAATCCAGTCGGCTGGTCGCGGAGCTGAACGCCGACCCGCAGGCCCGCCTCACCTTCCTCTTGGCCGAGGCCCTGCGCCAGCAGGCGGCTTTGGTCGGCGACGACCTGGCCACGGCCAAGCGGATCGGCATCTCGGTCCTTGGTGCGGTCCACGCGTTCACCGACGCTGATGACTCCGGCGCCCTGACTCTGCTGCACGGACTGCGCAACGAGGTCCTCCAGGGCAGCTGAACGCCACCGGTCAAAGTGACACCGGGCAGTCTCTGGCTGGGAGTGCCGGCGCTCCAATCGCCCATAGCCGTGCGGCGTCGGCCCCCGGTTCGTCCGTACTGGGGCCCGGGTGCCCGGCCCGGCGCTACCGTGGTGACACACCCCAGAGAGAAGCCCAGGAGCCCTGGATGAGCCAGCAGCCGGCCACCGCGCCCGAACGCCAGCCCCTCGATGAGCACGCCGCCGAATCGGTCCGCGCGTACGCGGCCGACCAGCGCGCGAAGGTCGACGTCCTCGCCTCGGTGCTGGAGGACATCGCCGCCAACGGCTACCCCTCGCCCGAGTCCGGGGTGCCGTGGGAGACGGCCCGCGACGCGCACCTCGCCCGTCTTGCTGACGAGCAGCCCCGTGTCGCCTGAGCACGGCCCGCGCCGCTCGCGCGTGATCACGGTGGAGCCCGCGCTCACCCAGCTGTCCAAGCTCACCGCGTCCGAGACGCACCGCCTGGACCGCGCGATCGTCGCGATCAGCGTCAACCCCGAGTTGGGCACGGCGGTGCCTGGCACCCTGCTGCGTGACTACGCGGACGAGATCGACGGTGTGCGGGTCATCTACTTCGTGACGGCCCTGCGGACGATCACGATCGTCGCTTACGTTGAGGCGTAGGGGCCTCCCGAGCACCGATAGCAGCGCCCCGGACCGCGAAGGTCCGGGGCGCTGTTGTGTGTGCTGCCACCGGGTAGCACCTGGTGCTGCTCGTGGGCCGTGGGTTGCTGCTCGGTGGGTGGGTGGTGGTGTTCTGTGGTGCCGGAGAGCGATGACATTTCGAGGCCGGCCCCGGGCGGGACACGGGTGCTGCACGGGTAGCGGCCCCTTGCAGCAAACGGGCGTTCGTCTGCTGCAAGGGGCCGCTGCATCGGGGTCAGCCGGTGGTGCCGGTGGCCCACCGCTCCAGCTCGCCCGGCGTCGTCTGCAGCAGGGTGCGGCGCCGGGTCTGGGCGGTGGCCCGGCTCTTCAGGTGCATGGCGGCCGCGAGGTCGCTGTGGGAGATGGAGACGTCCCGGGCCGCGTCCTGGCGTACGGCGGCGTCCCGTACGGCCTCCAGCCGCTCCAGCAGGCCGGTGGTGTTCTCGATGGCGGCCGCGAGCTCGGCAGTGGTCGCGCGGCCGGTGCGCAGCCGGGCCAGGCCGTGCAGCGCGGCGGCGAGCAGCGCGGCCAGCTGCTCGCCGTCGCTGCCGAGCGCGGCGACGTCCTCGGCGGCGAGCGGGACCAGGAGGTGCTCCTGGCGGTGGTTGTCGGACGCGGGATCGGTACTCACCGCGGTCTCCTTCCTCGGGTGGATCGGTCAGCGGTCGGCGACGGTCCAGCCCTGGCCGGGCCGGTTACGGATGATGCCGCCGGGGGTGTGCAGCTGCCCGCCGCCCGCGCCCAGGCCCAGGGCGTCGATCTGGTCCAGCAGCGCGGCGGCCTGCTCCGCGAGCTCGCGGGCCTGCGCCTGGCGGGCGCGAAGTTCTTCGGCGGTTCCGGTGAACACGCTGTCTCCTTCGTGGGTGTCGGGCGGGGCCGGCGGGTGGGTCTACAGCCAGCAGAAGAGGTCGCGGACCTGAGAGGCCGCGCCGGAGAGGTTGTCGGCGTCCAGCCGGGCGTCGAAGTCGAACGGGTCCTCGGTCTCGTCCATGACGTCCTCGGAGGCGGCCGCCAGGACGTCGGCGAAGCGCTCGTGGACGGCCGCCTCCTTCAGGGCCTGGACGACGCTCTCGCGGTCGGCGGTGCCCCGCTTGATGGCGTCGGCGAGCAGCCCGAGCGCGGCGGCCGCGGCCGAGGCCGAGGCCAGGTACGCGAGCTCGCTGTCGACGGCGCCCCGGTCGGCGGGGGTCTCGATGGCGGTGATGGCGGCGGCCTTCACGATCTCCGTGGACGTGCGCTCCATGACGGGCTCCTGTCTCGGCTGGTCGGGTTCAGGCGGTCCGGCTGAGGTAGCCGGCGGCGACGTCGACGAAGGAGTCGTGGGCGACCTTCGCGGCCTCGCGGGCGGCGGTCAGGGCCTCGGTGGTGGCGTAGGCGTCGCGCAGCGCGTACGTCAGCGTGACCATCTCGTCCGCCGCGGCGCGCACCGCCTGGTCCTTGATGAGCACCCGCAGCGCGACCAGCGGGCGGGTGACGGCGGACCGGGTCATGTGGCTCTCGCCGCGCAGGGCCTCGATCCGCTCGGAGCCGTCCTGCTTGAGGACGGCGTCGCCGCGCATCCACATCGCCCTGCGGTGGTCGCTGATGGCGCAGGCGAGGGCGGTGACGGCCTCCAGGCGGTCACGGCGGATCGCCTCGCCGTGGCTCACGCGGACGGACCGCTCCGCGGCGCGCTCCTGGAAGCGGCCGCTGACGATCGAGCCGAGCAGAGTGCCGACGATGGCGAGTGCGGCGGTGACGAGGGTGACTAACACAGTGGGTTCCTCCCGGTGTATGAGATTCAATACATGTATTGAATCTCATACACCGGGAGGAGGCAAGAGGGCACCACAAGATCTTTCGCGGAGTAACCACCAGACCCAAGCGCAGCTGCCAGTAGGTCCCCTACGGTGCCGCTATGTCCCATGCGACGATCCGCCCCCAAGCCGTCGGCGTTCAGGTCGACTTCAGCGGGCGAGGCTTACGGGCTCCGAGGATGGCCCGCCTCATGACGCCGCTCCTCGTTGAACAGGTACTCCAAGCTCAGCGCGTGGTTGAGCGCCGCCGCGCCGGACGTTGCCGAGGCAGTTGGAACAGCGGCCGGGACGGCGACCGACGACCGTGCAGGTACGGAACTCTTCCCGGCGTGCCCGCCTGTCTGCGTCACCTGGAGCCGGAGGAGCTCGGTGCCGTACAGCAGATACTGGAAGGGGCCCAGAGGCTGGTGGACCGGTGGCTCCCACACCTGGCCCCCGCGTGCTGGTTCTGGCCGCTGCCCGCAGCCGCTCTCGACTCAGCGCCGTTCAGCATGGAGGCGAGCCTCTTCACCTGGCAGCAGGACCGCTGCGCGATCTGCGGGCGCCACGGCCGGATGGGCGGGACGGCTTCCGAATCCCTCGTCCTGGACCACGACCACCAGACCGACCAGGCCAGGGGCTTTCTGTGCCACCCGTGCAACAAGCGGGAGAGCCAGCGTGATCCCGGCGACGGGCGCTTCGCCAACTACCGTCGCCGCCCGCCGGCGGTCATGCTCGGCTACGCCGCCCGCTACAGCCACGTGGTACGGCGGCGCCTGCCGCTTCCGCGCCAGGAACCAACCGCACCGACCCCGGCCGACCTTTCGCGGTCCCTCGCGAAGATCCGCAAGATGGCTCCGCAGATCGAGGAGCAGCTGCGCACGGCAGCTGGGGCTCCCAAGAGCCACAAGTACGTCGGCGAGGACGTGTGGCTGGCCCTACAGGCCCTGGTGCCCGTCCTACGCGCCGCCGTGGAGAGGGCCGACCGCGAACTTCCCCAGGTTGAAGTAGCTGCCCTCGTCCACTGGCTCCAGCAGTTTCCAGCTTCGCCAGCACAACAGTGAGCGGCGGCGCGGCCCCCCCCCCCCGGGGGGGGGGGCCCGGGGGGCCGGGGGCCCCCGCCCGCCCGGGCGGCACCCCCAGCGAGCGGTCGGGAATGCGGCGCCAAACCCCCGCGCGGCACTCGGTGACGCG
>NZ_JBICXG010000029.1:0-2300 GCF_043200175.1 Streptomyces sp. NPDC048462 | reverse complement strand
GTGCCGGCCCCGCCCACTAACCCCCGGCTTCTTTAGGCCCCCCCGCCTCCCACGGGCACACACCTGCCCCACCCCCACCCCCCCCCGCGGCGGCGGGCGCCCCCCCCCCCCCCCGGGGCCCCCCCCCGCCGCTGATGTCGTGTCACCCGGCCGGCCGGGCGGTCAAGCGCTGCGACGTGTCGGTACGGCGGCCAGATGCCGCTGCGGGACAGGGGGAGCCGGGGCGACAAGGGCGCCGGCCTTGATGGCCTCGGTCGCCTCGCGCAGCGCCTCCTCCATCTCCTCCTGGGAGGCGTACCCGGCGAAGTACGGGTGGATGAAGTAGCTGCGGTAGCGGCCCTCGGGCCGCAGGACGACGTTCCGCTCGACCAGGTGACTCATCGCGATCGACGTGCGGTTCTTGCTGAGCCCCACGCGCGCCCGCAGTTCGGCCTGTGAGGCGTTCACCTCGCCGCCGGGGCGCTGGACCTCCATCATCGCGCTCAGCAGGTCGTAGTCGGCCTTGGAGAGCTCCAGGCGGTGCAGCTGCGCGAACCCGAGGTGAGCTTGGATCAGCATGCCTGTTCCTCCACATCGTTGTCGCCGAACGCCAGCTGCCGCGTGCGCGGGGCCGGTGCGGGCGGGGCCGTGAACTCGGGGAAGCTCTCGCTCGCCGCCTTCTCCAGTGCCATCACATCTTCCCGCATCTCGGGGAAGTGCTTCCGGAGCGCGGTCCTGGCGTCCTGGCGCAGCTGCTCCAGGGCCTCCTGCTGGAGGTCGCCGTTGCCCTTGAAGCAGATCAGTGGGTTGACCACGATCGCCGAGTTGGTCCGGCGCTGGAGCATGTGCCAGTTCTCCAGGCTGCCCAGCGCCCGGGTGACGTTCGCGCGCTCGACTCCGAGGTGCTTGGCGACCTTGATGTGCGTGATCTTCAGGCGGCCCTCGACCTGGCGGCCCATGCAGAACAGCAGGACCGCCGACTGGACGGGCGACATCCCGTACCGGGCGATCAGCACGGCCAAGACGTCGGCGAGAAAGGCGTTGCTGACCATGCTGTAGCCGCTGCGGCCCCAGGCATCGTGGGGCGCCCGGTACGTGTAGTCGACCTTCGCCGACCGCACCGGCCGACCGGCCTTCGGCGGCGTGCGGTCCAGGGCCTCGGCGAAGCTGTCCGCCAGCGGCGACGTCACGGGCTCAGCGCGGTCCACCGACCGCCGGCCTCTGCTGGTGGAGCGACTCGCGTCCCCGGGCACCCTGGCTCCTGCTGCTCGATCTCGTGTGGTCTCCGCGACCCTAGCCGAGATTGTCCCCGCCCAGAGGGACCTTTGTCCCTGTCGGCGTGGCCCCCTGGTGTCGACGCCGACACACCGCCTTCGACGTGGTGACGATCGAATGTGGCCCTGAGCAGGCAGAACGCATTTTGTCCCTCTCTGCGGGACCAAATGTGGTGCTGCTGTGTCGGAGGAGGCACAAAACCGCAGGTCGATGTGTCAGGGCCAACACACCGCCTCTCGCAAACTCGCAGGTCAGGCCACGTTTTCGCGCGGCGCCCTTTTATCAATAAGACGCGCGCGCGAGGCCAGCCACTGCGGGTCGGCGCGCCCCGGCGACCATCCGCACCGGGAGCCGGCCACACGCCACTGACGGCACCCCTCACCAGTACCCCGACGCGCGCATCCCTCATCACCACCGGCACCCGAACGCCACCCGGATCATTTCGGCTAATCACTCGCGCACGCACCCATTCGCGTTTCCCGGCATTTCTCCGGCCGTCATTCCGTGCACCATTCGGCAATTCCGTGCGTATTCTCTCTAATCGCCTGGGGCATATTCGAGGAATTCCGCGAACGCCCTTTCTGCTGGTCAGGGGTGGTCGGTCATCATTCCAGTCTTAAGCTAGCTCCGATCTTTGAAGCATGCCCCTCGGAACCTCGGTTCGCCCCCTCCGATCTGCGTTCGACGCCTCACCCGTCCCGACTACCCGTCACTACCCCTCCCTGTTGCTGCTGCTTGTGGCGTGAGTCCCGCTGGGTGGGCCGCGCGGAGCGTGGCACGCCTGGCCCGCACGGGAGTTGGCTGCGCACCCTCCTGCTGCTGCGTCTTTGGTGGCTGGAGCGCAGCGGAGGTCACGGGTCGGCCGGAGGCCGGCCCCGGCCCGCAACGCGGGTCGTCTGCCCTGCGGTTGGTGGCGGGCGCGAAGCGCGTGCCACCTGTGGTGAGCGGAGCGAGCCGCCTCCGCTCTCGCGGAGCGCGAGCGGCCGGGGAGCGAAGCGGACCGGTTCGCTGTGACGGGCGCAGCCCGGAGGGACCCGCTCCGCGGG